>NZ_JBHYIO010000023.1:0-193931 GCF_042740095.1 Nonomuraea sp. NPDC059023
GCCGCCATCTGGCACAACTGGAACACCGGCGCACCCGTAAAACGGTCCCTGACCGCCTACGACCACTAACCCGAATTTCACATCAACGATCTAGCCCGCAGCGAAAGGCGGCCGTCGTGAACACGACGGCCGCCTTTTCGTGTCTCAGTATGCGAGATGCTAGGACATCCAACGAGATACCGGGGTACGCTGGCGGCAATGCGCCAGGTTCTCGTACTTATTACCTGCCGCGGCGGGGCCTGTTAGGGCAGGCTGACCACTCGCCGCGGTGTGTGGCGTTGCGTCGGCCGTTAAGACCCTTATCTCCCACCGGATCCGTGACCCGGATCGGTTGGACCAGGCTCGGTCCGACCCGTGACCGGGGTCCGGCCTCCTTCTCGAAGTACGCCCGCGTTATGAGATGAGTCGCATCATGTACGAGATGTATCCCTGGAACCCCGCCGACGAGCACGAGGAAGAGGCGGCCGAAGCCGTCCAGTTCGCCCTGGACCGGCGCGACAACGGCGGCGCCCCCTCCCGCTAGAAGTTCAGGCGGTAGAACGTCGCCATTTTCCTGAGGGTGGGAATCAGCCGCCCCAGGCCCGCCAGCAGGCGGTACTTGAAGCCGAGCGCGGAGTATCCGTCGAGGTCGAGGGCGCTCATCGTGGTCACGCACCGCAGCCTGGGATGGATCGACTCCAGCTCGGCCACGGAGTCGATTCCCCAGTGGACCTTGGCGCCCGCGGTCTGCATGGCCTTGTTCAGCTTCTGCAGCTTCATGCCCCGGCGGCTGAGCGTCTCGAAGACGAACTGGCCGCGCGGGAAGCGTTCCACGATCGCGTGGAAGAGCGCGCGTCCCTCGTCCTCGCGCAGGTAGTAGACGAGGCCTTCGGCGACGACCAGCACCGGCCGGTCGGCGGGCACCTGCTCCAGCCAGGCCAGGTCGGTCACCGACGAGCCGATCGCCGCGTAGTTCTCGCGCCGCGGGTAGAGCTTCTCCCGCAGCTCGATCACGTCCGGATAGTCCACGTCGAACCACCGCACGCCCGGCAGCGGATCCAGCCGCCACGCGCGGCTGTCGAGGCCGCAGCCCAGGTGGAGAACGGTCGCCTCCGGATGCGTGGCCAGCCATTCCTTGGCCCACACGTCGATCTGCCGCGCCCGCAGCGCGACCGTGTACTCCTCGCCGGGCCGCAGCCCCGTCCGGCGGAAGTCGAAGTCGATCTGCCCCACGACCTGGAGGGCCATCGTGTCGTGCAGGATCGAGGCGGACGACCTGGCATCCAGGGCCCGCCCCCACAACGTCGCCAGCAGCGTGGCCCGCTCACCACTGAGCCGTACCTTCGTCGCCATGCCCGCCAGGCTAGATCGCGGCGTGGGCCAGTGCGAGGGCTCCCAGCAAGGGCGCGTCGTCGCTGAAGCGCGCCTGCCGTACCTCCGGCGCGAAGGGTACGGCCCGCCGCACCTCGGCCACCAGCCCCGGCATGATCACGTCAGCCGCCCCCATCATCCCGCCGCCCACCACGAGGCGCTCGGGATCGACCATCACGCACAGGTTGGCCACGCTGACCGCCAGCAGCCGCAACGCCTGCGTCACCAGATCCCCCACCACGTCGTCGGAACCGGCCTGGGAGTAGTGGGTGAGGAGGTGGGCGGTGGTGACCGGACGGCCCAGCAGGGCCGAGGCGCGCCTGGCCAGGCCGCTGCCCGACACCCGCTCCTCCAGCGGCACATGACCGTCGGCGAACGCCGGTTCACCCGGCTCCACCTGGAGGTAGCCGATCTCGCCCGCCGCGCCGTGCGCCCCCGGCACCACGGCGCCGCCGACGATCAGGGCCGCGGCCAGGCCGGTGCCGAGGTTCAGGTAGAGGCCGGTGGAGACGCCGCGCAGCGCGCCCCAGCGCAGTTCGGCGGCGGCCGCGGCGTTCACGTCGTTGTCGATGGCCACGGGGATGTCGCCGAACTCCTCGGCCAGCAGCCTGGGCAGTTCCAGGCCGTCCCAGCCGGGGACGTTCGGCGACAGCCGTACCACGCCGTCGCGGATCACCCCCGTGGTCGAGAAGCCGACCGCGGCCGGATGCCGGTCGAGGCGGCGGGCGGCGGCCAGCGCCCGCGCGAGCGCGTCGGGACCGGTGTCCAGGCGCTCGCGCGCGGTGACCTCGGGCCCGTCGGCGCCGGAGACCCCCACCGCGATCTTCGTACCGCCGACGTCGATGCCCAGCACCTGGCTCACCTGATAGGACCCTTTCTGGCGAGGGAGTCGATGGCGACCGCCAGTGCGAGCACCGCGGCCGTGACCATGAGGCGGACCGAGGAGTCCACACTGAGCAGGAACATACCGCTGGTGATCGACTGGATGACCAGCACCCCGAGCAGCGCGGCGTAGGCCCGGCCGCGCCCGCCGAACAGCGAGGTGCCGCCGATGACCGCCGCGGCGATCGCCATGAGCAGGACGTCGCTGCCGCCCGACTGCTGGTTGACCGCCGACAGACGGCTGGCCGCCAGGACCCCTCCGGCCGCGGCGAGCGTCGAGCCGAGCATGAACGCCAGGATCCGGATCCTGGTCACGTTGATGCCCGCGCGCCTGGCCGCCTCGGCGTTGCCGCCTACCGCGTAGACGTGCCGGCCGAAGGCGGTGTGCCGCAGCACGAGGTCGAAGCCCACCACCAGCGTGCCGAAGATGACCAGCAGCAACGGCACGCCGCGGTCGGCCGACATGATCAGCACGCCCGCGCCCAGCAGCACCGCCAGCCCCGCCGAACGTGCCCCCAGCCACCACACGGGCGTGACCGGCAGCCCGGCCCGCGACCGGTGGACCCGGTTCAGCAGGCTCACGCCGCCGGAGCCGAGCACCAGCCCCGCCACCACCAGCCACGACAGCCAGCCCGGCAGCCAGGTGTCGCTCAGCTTGGAGATGAAGCCGGTGAACGGCAGGTTGATCGTGCCGCCCTCCCGCAGCAGGTAGAGCAGCAACCCCTGCCAGCCCATCAGCCCGGCCAGCGTGACCACGAACGACGGCATCCGCAGCCGGGTCAGCATCAGCCCGTGCAGCAGCCCGATCGCCGCCCCCGCCACCAGCGCGAGCCCGATCGAGGCCAGCGGATGCCAGCCCTGCTTCACGTTGACGATCGTCATGACCGTCGCGCACAGCCCGCTGACCGATCCGGCCGACAGGTCGATCTCGCCCAGCAGCAGCACCATGATGATGCCGAGCGCGATCGTGCCGGTCGCGGCCATCTGCAGGGCCAGCGTGGTGAGGTTCTGCGCCGAGAGGAACCGGTCGTTGAGCGTGCTGAAGATGATCGCGATCGCGACGAGCGCGCCGACGACCGGCCACGCGCCGATGTCACCGCGCTTCAACACCTTCATGGGGTACGGCGTGCGCAGCGTCGTGTCCGGGTTCATGCTCCCGCTCCTGTGATGGCGGCGACGATCTCCTCCTGGGCGGCGGTAGCCGTACCGAAGACTCCCGCGTTGCGGCCCAGGCGCAGGACGGCCACCCGGTCGCTCACCGCGCGCACGTCGGCCAGGTTGTGCGAGACGACCAGCACCGCGAGCCCGCGCTCGCGCAGCCGACCGATGAGCGCGAGCACCTGCGCGGTCTGCTCCACGCCGAGCGCGGCGGTCGGCTCGTCCAGGATGACCAGGCGCGGCGAGCCGAGCAGGGCCCGCGCGATGGCCACCGACTGCCGCTGGCCGCCGGAGAGCATCGCGACCGGCACCCGGATGTCGCGGATGCGCACGTCGAGCTGGCCGAGCAGGTCGCGGGTGGCGCGCTCCATCCGGATGTGGCGCAGGAAGCGGTTCTCGGCGCCGAGGAAGAGGTTGCCGACGACGTCGAGGTTCTCGCACAGGGCGAGGTCCTGGTAGACGGTGGCGATGCCGAGGGCCTGGGCGTCGCGCGGGCCGCCGATCCTGACCGGCGCGCCGTCCACGGCGATCGTGCCCGCGTCCGGGATGACCACCCCCGAGATGGTCTTGACCAAGGTGGACTTGCCCGCGCCGTTGTCACCCATGAGCGCGACCACCTCGCCGGGACGCAGGTCCAGGCTCGCCCCGTCGAGGGCCTGGACCGCGCCGTACCGCTTGGTGATCCCCGATGCGGAGATCATCTACTGGATGCCGTTCTTCTCGCAGGCCGCCTTGATCTCGGCGGTGCAGATCTGCTCGACCGTGTAGAACTTGTCCTTCACGATCGTGTCCTTGACCTTGTCGGCGGTGACCGGGATGGGGTCGAGGAGGAAGGCAGGGATGTCGGCGGTGCCGTTGCTGACCTTGGCCGGGGCCTGCGGGGTCTCGCCGTTGGCCAGGGCGACGGCCAGCTCGGCGGACTTCTCCGCCTCGGCCCTGATGTTCAGATAAATGGTCATGTGCTGTTCGCCGGTGAGAATGCGCTGGATCGCGGCGAGCTCGGCGTCCTGGCCGGTGATCGGCGGCAGCGACGCGTACCCCGCGCGCTTCATCGCCGCGATCGCCCCGCCCGCCATGCCGTCGTTCGCGCTCAGCACACCCACGATCTTGTCCCGGCCCAGCGCCGTGATCGCCTGCTCCATCTGCTGCTGCGCCTTGTCCGGGCTCCAGTCCGGCGTGTCGAACTCCCTGCCCACCTTGACCTTGCCGTCCAGAACGCTCTTGGCGCCCTTCTTGTAGTCGGCCGAACTCGGGTCGGTGGGGGAGCCGTGGATCATCACGATCTCGCCCTTCGCCGTCGTGCCCTTGGCGTTGAGCGCGTCCAGCAGCGCCTGCCCCTGCATCTCGCCCACCCGCACGTTGTTGAACGACACGTAGTACGCGTAGTCGATCCCCGAGATCAGCCGGTCATAGGCGATGACCGGGATCTGCTTCTGCTTGGCCTGATTGACCAGCGGCGCCACGGCGGCGGCGTCCACGGCGTCCAGGACCAGCACGTTCGCGCCCTGGGTGATGGCCGCCTCGACCTGCTGTTGCTGCTTGGCGGCGTCCTGGTCGGCGTTGCTGTAGAGGATCTCGCAGGTCGCGCAGAGCGCCTTGACCTTGGCCTCGAACAGGGGCCGGTCGAAGGCCTCGTACCTGGTCGTCTTGGATTCGGGCAGGAAGAGGGCGATCTTCTTGGCCGCCTGTCCTGTCTGTTCTGTCTGTTCGGCTTGGGAGGGTTGGGCGCTCGCCGTCGTACCCGCGCCGCCGCCACACCCCGCCAGCAGCAGCATCGCCGCTGTGACGGGGACCATCACTCCTCGGTGCATCGCACATCGTTCCTCTCGAGTGCAGCCAGACCCCCGGGTCCACGTACCTTCCAACCAGCCCTTCTCCACCGGCCCACCTGTGCCGGACCTGCCGTCCTTTGGCGGCCGCGCTCGACCTTGCCCTCTTGCCCTGCGCTGTCCTTCCTTGCTTGGGCTCCTCCGTGCCTGGCCTTCTCGCGTCTCGCGGAGTTGTCCCTTGCCCGGCGCGTATCAGGCGGACGTTCCTTTCCGGGGAACGGTGGATCGGGATGGTGGAAGGTGGTTGGTAAGAAAGGTAATTTACTATCCCGCGCGTTGGCTAGAGTCTGCCGTGAAGGGGAGGTCGCGGTGCGAAGCGAGCTGGGAAACCCGCGGTTGCTGCGGGTCATGAACGAGCGGCGCCTACTGGACCAACTCCACCGGGAGGGCCCCGCGTCCAGAGCCGACCTCGCCAAGGTCACCGGCCTGTCCAAGCCCACCGTCTCCGCCGCCCTGGCAGGACTGGAAGAAGACGGGCTGGTCCACCTGGTAGGCGAGGTGTCCGGCCGCCCCGGCCCCGTAACCTCCCTCTACGACGTGAACGCCGCCTCGGCCCACGTCGCCGGCATCGACATCGGCCGCGACTGGATCCGGGTGGCGGTGGCCGATCTCCGGGGGACGTTCGCCGGCCGTACCGACGGACGGAACACCGCACGCACGTCGGCCGAACTGGCCGAACTCGTCGCCCGCCTGGCCCGCGCCGCCGCCCACGAGGCCGAACTCGACTGGTCCGCGATCGTCTGCGCCGTCGTAGGCTCCCCGGGCGTCTACGACCAGAACGCCGGCCGCCTGGACCTCGCCCCCAACCTCCCGGGCCCCGACCTGGCCGACCGCCTGCGCGCCGCGCTCAACGTCGACCTGGTCATCGAGAACGACATCAACCTCGCCGCCGTCGGCGAACACGCGTACGGCGAGGGCCGGGGCAAGTCCAACTTCGCCCTGGTCTCCATCGGCACGGGCGTGGGCATGGGCATAGTCGTCAACGGCGAACTGTACGTGGGCGCCAGGGGCGCCGCCGGCGAGGTCTCCTACCTCCCCGCCACCGACGACCTCCCTACCCCTGATGCCGCGCCTGGCCCCGACACCGCGCCTGGCCCCTACACCCGGTCCGCGCCCGCCGCGCGGTCTGCGCCGGATGTTCCGCTCGTTCCCGACGCGGGGTCCGCAGGTGAGATGCCGTCCGCACCCGACGTTCGGCGCGCCTCCGAAGCGGGGTTCCCCGACACCCAGCGCCCGCCCGGTACGCGGCCCGCTCCGGATCGGCCGTCCGAGGTTTCGAGTGCCGGATCTGTTACTGGGGCGTCGGCCCAGGCTGCGGGGGAGGTGTTCCCTGGCGTGGACCAGGGGGATGCGAGTGTGCGGGAGCACGGGGCAACCGAGACCGTTGCCGCGGCTCCGGGGGTGGTGCGGGCGGCGCGGGCCGCCGGACTGTCCCTGGGAACGGCCAAGGAGATCTTCGCCGCCGCGGAACGGGGTGATCAGGCAGCGCTGTCGGTCGTGGCGGCGGAGGGCCGGCGGATCGGCGGGTTGCTCGTGGCGGTGGCCGCCGTCCTGGACCCGGAGGTGATCGTGCTCTCCGGCGGCGTAGGACACAACCTCGAACTGCTGGGCGACGCCATCCAACGCCGAATCGGCGAACTGGGGCCGCTGCGGCCCACGATCGTGGCCAGCGCTCTGGGTGACAGCGGCGTGTTGCTGGGCGCTGTCGCCCATGCGAGGGGCCGCGCGTGGGACCTGATCTTCTCCACCCGTATGGGCTGAGATCAGCGGGGTACCGCCGGTAAGTGCGCTCGTTGCGGCGGCCGGCCATCCCCGCTGGACGACCGTGTCCGGGGGTGGGCCGCGACAGGGCCCGCGCGACAGAGACCGTGGTCTCTCCCGTGCGTGGATCCTCCCGTGCGTGAGAGAGAAGCCACGCACGGGAGGAACCACGACAGAGCCCGCCGCGACGGGCCGGTGGAATCGGCGTTGTCAGACGACGATCAGGAGACGACGCGCGTCACAGCGTCGCGGTGGGCATGACGGGTGCGGGCGCTTGGCGGAGTTTTTCGAGCCGGGTGGTGAGTTTGACGCCCGCCGGATCCGGACGCACGGCGCCCACGAAGGCGCGCCGGCGCCAGGCGCTCAGCTTTTCCTCCTTGACCACATCACCGGTACGCGGCGAATGCACCATGTGCCCAGGCCGGGAGATCATGCCCACATGCCCCAGCCCCGAGAAGAAGACCAGGTCACCGGGCTTCAGGTTCTTCCAGCTGATCTTTCTGGAGAACGCCGAGTACTGCTGGGCGGCGGTTCGGGGCAGTTCGATGCCCGCGCTTTCGTAGGCGCGGAGCATGAGGCCGGAGCAGTCGTAGCCGCGTTTGGTGGTGCCGCCCCAGACGTACGGGGTGCCGCGCTTGTCCATGGCGTAGGCCAGGGCCTTCTGCCAGCCGGGTTCGGGGGTCCGCTGCTCCTGGATCTCCTTGAGGCCCTGGCTGGTCAGCGTGACGTCATAGGGGTCGACGGTGTTGACGGGAGAAGCGGGGGATGCGGGGGATGCGGGGGATACGGGGGATGCGGTGGCGGGGGATGCGAGGGTGGCCGCGGTGACACCGGTGACGGTGAAGAGCACAGCGGTCGCGATGATGCGAGACAGGGGAATGTCCTTCCACACGGCCTACCGGGTTAGCTGTCGGGCTCGGGCCTGGAAGTCGCCCTACGACGTGGTAAACGCCGATTCGCCCCAATGGGGGAGGTGGGTCCCCGGCTCCGCACTACGGTGTGCGGATTAGGCTGGTGGGACTCTAACGAAACAGTCAAAAGCTTGCAAATCGGGCAAAATGCAGTGTCCGAGAAATGAGATGGGTTGCTCGGCAGGCGAGACGAACCGGTAAGGTACCGCCCATGGAGTCGCGTAGCATTCGCCTGGCCGTCATCCCCGGAGACGGCATCGGTACCGAGGTCGTGACCGAGGGCCTCAAGGTTCTCGGGGCGGTCGGTCCCAAGTTCGACATCACCGAGTACGACCTCGGCGCGGACCGCTACGCCAGGACCGGCGAGGTCCTGCCCGACTCCGTGCTGCAGGAGCTGCGCGGCTACGACGCGATCCTGCTCGGCGCCGTCGGCGATCCCCGCAAGGTGCCGCCCGGCCTGCTGGAGCGCGACCTGCTCCTGCGCATCCGCTTCGACTTCGACCACTACGTCAACCTGCGCCCGGTCAAGCTCCTGCCCGGCGTCGCGACGCCGCTGGCCGACACACCGGCCGAGAACATCGACATCGTCGTCGTCCGTGAGGGCACCGAGTCGCTCTACGCCGGCACCGGCGGGGCCATGCGCAAGGGCACGCCGTACGAGGTGGCCACGCAGGAGTCCATCAACACCGCCTACGGCGTCGAACGCGTCGTCCGCTACGCCTTCGCCAAGGCGCAGAGCCGCCCGCGCAGGAAGCTCACGCTGGTCCACAAGACCAACGTGCTCACCTTCGCCGGTGACCTGTGGCAGCGCACCTTCGACCGCGTGGCCGGGGAGTACCCCGAGGTCACCACCGACTACGTGCACATCGACGCGGCCACGATGTTCTTCGTCAACCAGCCCGAGCGCTTCGACGTGATCGTCACCGACAACCTGTTCGGCGACATCATCACCGACCTCGGCGCCGCGGTGGCCGGTGGCATCGGCCTCGCGGCCAGCGGCAACATCAACCCCGAAGGCGCCGCGCCGAGCATGTTCGAGCCGGTCCACGGCAGCGCGCCCGACATCGCCGGGCAGAGCAAGGCCGACCCGACCGCCACCATCCTCTCGGTCGCCATGCTCCTGGACCACCTCGGGCTGGCCGCCGAGGCCGCCCGCGTCGAGCGGGCCGTCGCCGACGACATCGTCGAGCGCCTCTCGCACACCGCCGCCCGCACCACCAGGGACATCGGCGACGACATCGCCGCCCGAGTATCCGGCGGCGCCTGACGCCGCAGGCCACCGGCCCACGAGCGGCCCGCCGTACCGCAGAACGTGAGATCCCCCACCATCGGGGCCTCACCACAAGTCTGCGGAGGTACGGCGGGCAGCGCGCGAACCCGCAGCTCGTGAACACCCGGTACCGACCTGACAAGCGGCCCAGGCGCCCCCAGCGCACTCGCGGCCGCCTGACCACCCACGCCCGGTGGCTCGCGAGAGCCTCCGGGCGTTTTCGTTGCGCCCTAACGGTCGTCCTTTTAGATGCAGTAAGTTCCCTCTACCCGATCCGGCGCAGAATGGATGCAGGGTAGTCCTCAGAGAAAGAGAAGGATCTCCGTCATGACCACCTCTCAGAAGCTCAGCTTCGACGTGCAGCTATCCGACCACGCTCGCACCGCGGCAGAGCGCGAGGCGGTACTGGCGAGCCCCGGGTTCGGGAAGGCCTTCACCGACCACATGGTCTCGATCGACTACACCGAGGGCACCGGCTGGCACGACGCCCGCCTCACGCCGTACGGACCGCTCACGCTCGACCCCGCGACCTCCGTCTTCCACTACGCGCAGGAACTCTTCGAGGGCCTCAAGGCCTACCGGCACGCGAACGGCTCCATCGTCACCTTCCGCCCCTACGCCAACGCCGCCCGCTTCAACCACTCCTGCGCGCGCATGGCCATGCCGGAACTGCCGGAAGACACCTTCGTGGAGGCGCTCGAACTCCTCGTCCAGGCCGACCGCGACTGGGTCCCCACGACCGACGGCCACAGCCTCTACCTGCGCCCGTTCATCATCGCCACCCAGGTCGGCCTCGGCGTCAACTACCCGTCAGAGAACTACCGTTTCATGGTCATCGCCTCACCCGCCGCCTCGTACTTCAGCGGCGGCGTCAAGCCCGTCTCCGTGTGGCTCTCGACCGAGTACACCCGCGCCGCCCCCGGCGGCACCGGCGCCGCCAAGTGCGGCGGCAACTACGCCGGAGCCTTCGTCGCCCAACGCGAGGCCGTCGCCCAGGGCTGCGACCAGGTCGTCTGGCTCGACTCCCACGAGCACCGGTACGTGGAGGAGATGGGCGGCATGAACCTCTTCTTCGTGTACGGCGACCGCCTCCTCACCCCCGCCCTCACCGGCACGCTCCTGCCCGGCATCACCCGCGAATCCATCCTGAGGCTCGCCGGCGACCTCGGCCTGAAGGCCGAAGAGGGCCGCCTGTCGATCGAGGAGTGGCAGTCCGGCTGCGAGTCGGGCGAACTGACCGAGGTCTTCGCCTGCGGCACCGCCGCCGTGGTGACGCCGGTCGGCTCGGTCAAGGGCGCCGACCGCGCCTGGACCGTGGGCGACGGCACCCCGGGCCCGGTCACGATGCGCATCCGCGACGAACTCGTCGGCATCCAGTACGGCACCCGCCCCGACCCCCACAGCTGGATCCACAAGATCAGCTAACGCCCATGCTGCCCCGCACCCGTGGGGCAGCACCCGTACGTCCAGCGCGGTCGGCTACGCCTGGTGGGCTGGCCGGAGGAACCCGGATGGACAGGCGTTGACAAGGCGGGAACCGATCAGTTCTTGCGGATCAGGGTGAGGCCGTCGGAGATCGGGAGGATGGTCGTGGTCACGCGGGGATCCTGCATCACCATGTCGTTGAACTCGCGGATCGCCACTGTGGTCTCGTCGTTTCTCGACGGGTCGGCCACGTAACCGGTCCACAGGGTGTTGTCCACCATGATCAGTCCGCCGGGCCGCAGGCGTTCCATGAGCAGTTCGTAGTAGGCGGGGTAGCCGGGCTTGTCGGCGTCGATGAAGGCCAGGTCAACGGAGCGCTGGAGGGTGGGCAGGGTTTCGGTGGCGGGGCCGAGGGTCAGGGTGATGCGGTCGGAGACGCCCGCGTCCTCCCAGTAGCGTTTGGCGATCGCGGTCCACTCCTCGCTCACGTCGTAGCAGTAGAGGTGCCCGCCGGACAGGCCACGGGCGAGGCAGAGCGAGGAGTAGCCGGTGAACGTACCCACCTCGACCGCCACCGATGGGTCGACGAGCTGGGCGAGCATGGTGAGCAGGCGGCCCTGGGAAGCGGAGATCTGCATGCTGGCCTGGTCGCCGGTGGCCGCGCGGGTCTCGATGGCGAGTTGCTCGAGGAGCGGATCGGGACGGGTGGTGTGTTCGTGGATGTATTGGGCGATCGGCTGGTCGAGCACGAAGTTCTTCATGGCGTCATTGTCGATCAGCCGGAAGTCTCGGCGTCGTTGAGTCTGGCCGTGTCGAGGATGAGGTTCCATGGGTCGGGCATGGCGAGTGGCGCGCCCATGGTGACTTCGACGAACACGGTGTAGCCGTCGGCGGATGGGCGGGTGAACAGGCTGGCCGTCGACTTGGCCGGGTCAATGCGGAGAAAGGCGGGAACCTTCGCGGCCGCGTAGGCCTTGGGCTTGATGACATAGTCGTCGTGGACGCTGCTGGGAGAGACGACCTCTACGACCAGTTTCGTGTCGTCGGCGTGCACCTCGTCCTCGCCCCACATGCGCGGGCGCTTGGAGACGATCACGAGGTCGGGGATGAACCTGTCGTTCTGGGTGCCGAGAAACAGCTTGATGTTGGTCCAGGGCCGCCAGTCCTTCTCCACCAGGAAGCCGGTGATCTGGAAGAGCAGCAGCGCGATGATGTTGTTGTGGAGTCCGGTGGGCACGGGGTTCACCACGATCCGGCCGTCGATGAGCTCGACACGATGCTCGGGGAACAGCCTGCATGCCGCCCGGTAGTGGTGGTCAGACGGATGCTCTTCGGCAGTGGGACGCGCGAGAAGCTTGGCCATGGTTCCATCATCCCCTCCTGAGAGATGAACGCAATGTGATTGCCGCGCGACCCAAGGTAATGCCCACGAAAAGAGCTCGCAAGTTTGTTCGAATAACTGGGCAATATGTCGCAAATGATAGGGTCGCCTGCGATGAACAAGAGGCTGGTGGCGGCATGTGTTGCCGCGTGTGTCGTGCTTGCCGTCGTCGCCGTCCTGGCCTTCGCGGAACCGGGTGGCAAACAGGGCGCCTACCAGCTCACCCGCCAGCCGGACGGCTCGATGGTCCTGGCCAGGCCGGGGGTGACCGCGCCCGTCCTCGATCTGTACGAGGACTTCGACTGCCCGGTCTGCAAGCAGCTCCACGCCGCCGTGGATCCCACGCTCCAGCGCCTGGCCAAGGCGGGCAGCGTGAAGGTGGTCTTCCACCCGGTGACGATCTTCCGGGACGAGCCGATGCGTTCCAACAGCGTCCGCGCGGCCGCCGCCGCCCGTTGCGTGCCCGCGGCCAACTGGCTGGCCTTCCGCGACCAGCTCTACGCCATCCAACCGGCCCCGCACGGCACCGCCAGCGGGTTCACGCCGGACGAGCTGGTGGGCGCCGCGCGTAAGGCGGGCGCCTCGGTGGACGAGTGCGTGGCCACGCAGGCCTTCGCCAAGCAGCACGTCAGCCAGAACGACGGCGTCCGCCTCGACGGGACTCCGACGGTGCTGTTCAACGGCCAGATGCTGGGTGACGTCGCCTTCGACCCGAAGGCTCTGGAGCAGCTCATCACCGGCGGCGACGGCGTCACCGTCTGAGCTCCGTACAAAGAATGTCCCAGAACGTGAGACCAGCGTGCCAGATGGTGAATCCATGTGGCACACTCGGCATCACCATGTTCTACGGTCTGCTCATTATCGGCAGGCGCGCTGGCTGACAAAGGACACCGCCAGCGCGCAGACCTCTCACGTCCGTGAGGGGTCTTTTTCATTTCCTCGGGAGACCAATCAGATGGCCGACGACCGCTTCCACGTGTACGACACCACGCTGCGCGACGGCGCACAGCAAGAAGGCCTCAACCTCACGGTGGCCGACAAGCTGTCGATCGCGCGCCACTTGGACAGCCTGGGCGTCGGTTTCATCGAGGGGGGCTGGCCTGGCGCCAACCCCAAGGACACAGAGTTCTTCAGGCGGGCTCAAACAGAGCTCGACCTGAAGCACGCGCAGCTTGCCGCGTTCGGCGCGACCCGCCGGGCAGGCATGAAGGCAGCCGATGACCCTTTGGTCGCCGCACTGCGCGAATCCGGCGCGCCGGTCGTGACTCTTGTCGCCAAGAGCCACGACCGGCACGTGGAGCTGGCCCTCCGCACCACCCTCAGTGAGAACCTCGCGATGATCCGCGACACCATCTCTCATCTGAAAGCGGAGGGCCAGCGGGTCTTCCTCGACGCCGAGCACTTCTTCGACGGGTACAAGTCGAATCCAGCCTACGCTCTCGAGGTCCTCAGGACCGCGGCCGAGGCCGGGGCCGACGTCGTGGCCCTGTGCGACACCAATGGCGGCATGCTCCCCGACGAGCTCGCCGAGGTGGTGAACGCGGCCGTCCAGACCAGCGCCCGCGTCGGCATCCACTGCCACGACGACACCGGCTGCGCGGTCGCGAACACGCTGGCCGCGGTGAAGGCGGGCGCGACCCACGTGCAGGGCTGCGCCAACGGTTACGGCGAGCGCTCCGGCAACGCGAACCTGTTCACGGTCGTGGCGAACCTCCAGCTCAAGCGCGGCTTCGACCTCGTGCCGCCGGCCGCGCTCCAGGACATGACCCGGATCGCCCACGCGATCACCGAGGTCACCAACGTCACCCCGAACTCGCACGCCCCCTACGTGGGCATGTCCGCCTTCGCGCACAAGGCCGGCCTGCACGCCAGCGCCATCAAGGTGGACCCGAACCTCTACCAGCACATCGACCCCGCCGCCGTCGGCAACGACATGCGCATGCTGGTCTCCGACATGGCCGGGCGGGCCAGCGTCGAGCTGAAGGGCCGCGAGCTGGGCTACCAGCTGTCCGCCGAGACCTCCAAGGAGCTGGTCGACCGGGTCAAGGAACTGGAGTCCCAGGGCTACACGTTCGAGGCCGCCGACGCCTCGTTCGAGCTGCTGCTGCGCGACACCCTGCACGGCGAGCGCAGGCGCCACTTCGAGGTCGAGTCCTGGCGCGTGATCGTCGAGCGCACCAAGGGCGGCGAACTGGTCAGTGAGGCCACCGTCAAACTGCACGCCAAGGGCGAGCGCATCGTGGCCACCGGCGAGGGCAACGGCCCCGTCAACGCCCTCGACAAGGCGGTCCGCCTGGGCCTGGAGAAGCTCTACCCCGAGCTGGCCGCGGTCGAGCTGATCGACTTCAAGGTCCGCATACTCGAGGGCACCCACGGCACCGACGCCATCACCCGCGTCCTCATCACCACCAGCGACGCGACGGGCGAGTGGGCCACGGTCGGCGTGGACGAGAACATCATCGACGCCTCCTGGCAGGCCCTTGAGCAGGCCGTCACCTATGGTCTGCTGCGCGCGGGCCGCGAGTTGTAGCAGGCCGTAAAGGGCCGCGTGTTAAGGACTTTTGGGGGTACGGCGCCGCCGTACCCCCAAAGCCGTTACTTGCTGATCCGGACCGCGTCGGCGATCACGAGGCCGACGCCGGACGTCCAGCGGCTCACCCCGACCACGTTGTAGTCACCGGCGTTGAGCGAGAACGTGCCGATGCTCCGCCACCCGCCCCCGCCGGAACGCTGGTCGACGTAGACCGTCTGGTTGCCGCCCGAGGCGGCCACGATGTACGGGGCCGAACTGTTGTAGCCGGGCAGTGCCGGGTACCAGACCTCGACCTTGTAGGTGCCCGAGGTGGGGATGTTGACCTTGTACCAGGCCGGGTCGCTGGCGGCGACGGGCTCGGCGTAGCGGTAGTCGGGCCCGTGGCGCTGGGTGGAGTACGTCGAGGTGCCCCAGTTGGCGCTGGAGCTGAACCGGTCGGCGGTCGTGTTGTCCACGATGGTGGACCAGGTGGTGCCACCGCCTCCGGTGACGTACTGCATGTACTTGTTCCAGTCCCAGTGCCGGCCGGGGTCGGTGTGGGTGGCGCCGGGGACCTCGTTGTGCCCGATGATGCCGGTGCGCGTCTTCGGGATGCCGTACTTGTTGCACAGGTAGGCGGTCAGCGCCGCGGAGCTGCGGTACATGGCGTCGGTGAACCACGAGGGGTTGTCGACGAAGCCCTCGTGCTCGATGCCGATGGAACGCGTGTTGTAGCTCCAGTTGCCGGCGTGCCAGGCGACGTCCTTGTCACGGACCATCTGGGTGACCGCGCCGTCGGAGGAGCGGATCACGTAGTGGGCGGAGACGTTGGCGCTCGGGTTCTGGAACCAGGAGATGGTGCCGGCGTACGAGCCCTGCGTGACGTGGATGATCACGCGGTCGATGTTGTAGCTGGACTCGCGGCTGGAGGCGGTGTAGTTGCCGGAGTTCGCGGCGACCCACGCGGCCGGCGGGTAGTCGGGGCTGAGGGCGGCCATCGCGGTGAGATCCTGTGCCTGTTCGTACGCGCCGCGCTCGGCGGTGACCATCTGGGCGGGAACGCTGATCTGCTCGGCGCCCGCGGTGCCGGTCAGGCCCTTGCCGAGGAAGTCGTAGACGGTGTCGGCGTACAGGCGGGCGGTGGCCGGGTCGGCGGCGTTGCTGTACTTGGCGACGACCGGGTACCAGGCGCCGAGCGCCGCGTCGGCGGCCAGCCCGAGCTCGTCGGCGTAGGCGCGCAGCACGGCCGCGCCGCCCTTGACGTTGGCCGCGGCGTCGCGCTTGAGCGCCCGCGTGGACAGGCCGGTGAGCTCGGCGGCCTTCTCCAGGACCTTGGCGGTGGGGTTGCTGACCAGGTGCATGACGCCGTAGCCGCCGCTGGCGCTCGGCGCGCCGGCGTGCCCGTCGAAGTGGGTCTCGGCGTAGGCGATGGTGGCCAGCAGGTCGCGGGGCACCTTGTAGGTCTGCGCGGCCTGGGCGAAGGCGTCGCCGAGCGGGGCGGCCTGCGCGCTCGCGCGGGCGGTCGTGGTGGGCAGGACGAGGGTGAGCATGGCGATCATGCTCGTCACGAGCAGCACTAATCGGGGGGTTCGAGTAGCCCTCATGGCCGCAAGATACGACTATCCCTGACAGATGTCGATAATTGACATCACTCCGGGTTTACTTGAAACTTTCCGTCGCCCTCGTGTTCAGAAGACCACGGACACGCCGTTCACCTTCACCTTGCCGCCCGAGCAGGACACCTTCGGCGCGTCGGTGCCCGGCACGACCACCGTCACCAGCTCCTTGGCCGCCGGCGAGACGACCACGCTGGCCGGCTTCTTCGACAGGTACGTCGGCGAGACCCAGCCCCGCTTGCCGCCCCGCTCCACCTTCTGCCCGCCGACCGGCTTGCACCCCGCCAGCTGCACCAGCGTGACCCGGTACTTCCCGTCACCCAGCACGACCTTGCCGCCCCCATTGGAGACAACCGTGAGCGAAGGGTCGAAGCGCCACAGGTTGCGCACCTTCTTCCCGCCGCCCGCACTGTCGCGCACCGCCATCACGTCCTCGCCGTGATTGACGAACACACTTCTGGTACGCCCGACGCCGTACGCCTTGTCGGCGACCCGGAAAGTCTGGCGGCCGGAGCCGTACGCCGCCTTGGTGAGCTTCGTGGCGGTACGCGGCCGGAACCGCGCGCCCTCGACCATGGGCACGTTGTGCGCCTCGGGGGAGAGCGTCCAGTAGCGGTAGGCGCTCTTCTCGTAGGAGTGGAACCCCGCGTCGACCAGGATGTCGCGCCCGTCGGCGTAGTAGGTGACGCCCATGTGGTCCTCGTGCCCGTGGAACTTCATCCCCGGCCCGAACCGCAGCGAGTAGTACGCCGCCTCCTTGGTCCAGTCGGTCCGCCCGAAGACGTAACCCGCCCGGTAGACCTTGACCTTCTCCTTGGGCGTGCCGGTCTCCATCTTCGGCTCGGTTTCGGCGCTGCCGTCGCCGATCGGCACCATGTAGCCGCTGGGCTCGGTGGAGTGGGCGACGAACGACTTCAGCGCCTCGGTCCGCTTGGCGATCTCGCCGGGCACCTTGCGGTCGCAGTCGCGCATGTTGGTCATGGCGACCTGGAGCCTGCCGTACACGTAGACGGCGTAGCGCGGCGCCTGCTCCATGAGCGCGCCCTGGGAGTCCACGTCGAGCTTGACCGTGCCGGTCAGCCGCTTGATCGCCAGCGACGCCCAGTCGCGCCGTTCCAGCCGGCAGCCGATCGCCATGAGCGCGATGTCCTGGTCGATGCCGTGGTTGTGCCCCTTCTTGTACAGCCGGGCGTCCGACAGCAGCTTCGCGTGCTCCTTCAGGCTGCCGGTGAGCCAGCCGTCCTTGACGTGCATGCTCAGGCAGACGAGCGCCTGCGTGCGCAGCGACGTGGGGTGGTCCTTCCAGACATACGGCTTGGTACGGCTCGCCCCGCGCTTGTTGCTCGCCACCCAGTCCTTGGTGATCTCCTTGGCGCGCTCCAGGTAACGTGCCTCACCGGTGTTCTCGTAACCGACCACGAGAGTGCCGACCCAGCGCAGCGAGTGGAAGACGAACTCCCACGACCTGTTCCGGTACGGGCTAGCGCCCCAGTTGATCTTCTTGCCGAGCTTGTACGCCGGCTGCCCGACCAGCGAGATCTCCCCGTTCATCACGTCTTCGGCGGTGGGCGTGCCCGGGATCCAGTCGCCCTGGCACTGAGCGGTGCGCTTCACCTTGTCGGCGGCCTGCGCGGGAGCCCCGAGCCCGGTGGTGGCGAGCATGAGGGCAAGAGGGATCGCGAGGCGGCGCACGCCGGTGTCCTTCCGAGGGTGTCTTCACGGGAGCGAGACATGCTCTCGGACCGGCGATCAAGAGGTCAAGCCGGGTGCGCGATCGTTAGCGGCTCGATGCCATGCTGTCTTCGTGAACTACGCAGACATCCTGATCCCGGACACCGCCGCCTGCCGTCTCGCGCTTGAGGTCGCGACCGAGTTTCACACGTCGTCGCTGCTCAACCACTCCGTCCGCGCCTATCTGTTCGCCGCGGCCTACGGCCAGGAGCACGCCATCCCCTTCGACGCCGAACTGCTCTACGTCTCGGCGATGCTGCACGATCTGGGGCTGACGAAGGAGTTCGACAGCCACACGGTGGCCTTCGAGGCGGCGGGCGGAAACGTGGCCTGGGTGTTCGGCGCCGGCGCGGGCTGGCCGGCCGAGCGCAGGAAGCGGGCGGCCGAGGTGATCGTGCGCCACATGTGGGCCGAGGTGGACGTGAACGACGACCCGGAGGGCCACCTTCTGGAGCTCTCCACCGCCATGGACATCTCCGGCCGCCAGACCGACGAGATTCCCGAGCCGGTCAAGCACGAGGTCCTGCGGCTCTACCCGCGCCTGAACCTCGTCGAGGAGTTCACCGCGAGCATGACCGAGCAGGGGACCCGCAAGCCGGACAGCGTGGCCGGGGGCTTCGTCCGCGCCGGGTTCGGTGGCAAACTCGCCGCCAACCCCCTGAATTTCCTGTCCGCGTGATTTAGGTTTGTCCCGTGATCGATAAAACTGTGTCCCATTCGCCGAGAATCTGGAACTACTGGCTCGGGGGCAAGGACAACTACGAGATCGATCGTGAGATCGGCGACCAGTTCGCGCGTGTGTTCCCGGAGATCGTGCCGATCGCCCAGGAGTCGCGGGGCTTCCTGACCCGTGCCGTGACGTTCCTGGCGGGCGAGGCCGGGATCCGGCAGTTCCTGGACATCGGCACCGGCCTGCCCACGGTCAACAACACGCACGAGGTCGCCCAGCGCGTGGCCCCGGAGGCCCGCGTCGTCTACGTGGACAACGACCCGATCGTCCTGGCCCATGCCCGCGCGCTGCTCGTCGGCAGCGAGGAAGGGCTCACCCAGTACATCGAGGCCGACCTGCGCGAGCCCGCGGCGATCCTGGCCGGGGCCAGCGAGACCACGCTCGACCTGTCGCGCCCGGTGGCGCTGATGCTCCTCAACATCCTCGGACACCTGCCCGACTACGACCAGGCCAAGGCCATCGTGGGCACGCTGGTCGACGCGCTGCCCTCGGGCAGTTACGTGGCGATCGCCGACGGCACCAACGTCATCAAGGGCCCCGAGTTCGAGGCGGCCATCGCCATCTGGAACCAGAGCGGCTCCGTCCCGTACCACCTGCGCCATCCGGACCAGATCGCCGGCTTCTTCGAGGGCCTGGAACTGCTGGAGCCCGGCGTCGTCTCCTGCCCCGGCTGGCGTCCCACCGGCACGCCGGGTCCGGTCGTGGACGAGTTCTGCGGATTGGCCCGCAAGCCGTAGAAGGGGGCGAAGCCCCGCGCGCATAGGGTTGGCACATGGCTGTCGTGAAGATCAACGCTCTGACCGTTCCCGCCGAGATGCGCGAGGACCTGGAGAAGAGGTTCGCCAACCGCGCCGGGATGGTCGACTCGGCCGACGGGTTCGAATGGTTCGAGCTGCTACGGCCGCTCGAAGGGACCGACCAGTACCTCGTGTACACGCGCTGGCGCAGCGAGGAGGACTTCGTGGCCTGGCAGCAGGGCCCCGCCTTCCAGCGCGGCCACGCCCAGGCAGCGGAAGCCGCCAAGTCCCAGGGCGCCCAGGGCCACGGCCACGGCCAGGGCGGCCCCGCGGCGACAGGCTCACAGGTCTGGTCATTCGAGGTAATCCAGAGCGCCGGCCCCAAGAGCTAGCCACACACCACCGCCCCACCGCCCACCCGACCGCCGCGATGGCGCAGCGCTCGGGTGGCCGGCCAGGGGCCCGGCTGGCGAGACAGCGGGCTCCGGCGCGATGACAGAACCACCGGCACAGCGGCCAAGGGCGGGTGGCTGCGGGATTTCACGAGGCCCGCAGCGACGTCAGGAGACGGCGGCAGGCGGCGGGGGTTGTGGGGGTTTCGCGGCGCGCGGAGGCGTTGTCAGGCGGCGGGGGGTTCTGCGGGTTTTCCCAGGGCGCCGAGACGGCGGGGTGTGTCGCGGTGGTGGGCGGCGCCGGGGGACGGCGGCCGGGGTGGGGCGTGGGAACCGGTTCACGTGGGCCGTTGCGGCGGGGACCACGTCCGACGTGAGAAGCGACCCCCACGATCGGCCTGAGCCCGCGACGGCGGGTGGCGGTAGGGAGGCTTGCCGTAACAGAAAAAGAGACAGAAGAATTTAATGAGAGAGTAGTCCCGACCGGATTCGAACCGGCGCTACCGCCTTGAGAGGGCGGCGTCCTGGGCCACTAGACGACGGGACCTTCATGACTTGTGGCAGTGGTAGTCCCGACCGGATTCGAACCGGCGCTACCGCCTTGAGAGGGCGGCGTCCTGGGCCACTAGACGACGGGACCCTGACCACAAGTGATTTCGCCGGGTCTCCCCGGCGACGCAGGTAACTCTACCGCACCCCGAGGAGCACTCCAAACCGCTTAAGAGCCCATGAGATCGGGCCGGTACCGCCGGATCCAGGCCCCCATCGGCCCCCGCTCCCACAACGGATCAAGCTCTCCCAGCGGGATGGCGACCTCGGGCCGCCCGGTCGCCGGATCGACGGGAACGGCGGCCAGTCGCGCGCGCATCCACCCCGGCAGCCGCTCAGGTGTACGGCGGGTGCCCCAGCCGATGAGACCGGTCGCCCGCAACGGCTGCGCGCGCACCCGCAGTCCCCCCACCCGCCCGATCCGGCGCGGATCGGCACTCTGTGTCTCCACCACGCCCACCCGGGTGATGTCGGCCCACAGCAGGCGTACGAAGAAGCCACGCGCGTCGGTCAGCTCCACGCCCGCGTCGGAGAACCGCACGACGGTCCCCGAGACCAGCCTGCGGTGCTTCACCACGAGGACCCCCACCAGCGCCCCCGCGGCGAGCAGCCCCAGCAGCACGCCGCCGACGGTGGACCCGGTGAGGATGGCGCCCAGCAGCAGGCAGACGAGGAAGAAGAGCAGCAGCGGTCCGGCGAAGGCCAGCGCGAGGCGGGGGAAGGAACCCGGGCGAATACGAAACTCTTCCATAAGCAGAAAACGGATGCCCCGGTGAGAGGACATCCGTCAAAGCTGGGGTACCAGGACTCGAACCTAGACTAACTGAACCAGAATCAGTCGTGCTGCCAATTACACCATACCCCACCGAAACGAACCCCTTCGGAGCTCGCCTTGGCGACGTCCGAAAGAATAGCCCAGCTTGGCGGTCACCACCAAAACGATTGCCGAACCGGGCGTCGGCGGCACCCGGCAGCCCCCGTGACATGCCAAGCTGAAGGAGGACAAAACCACCGCACGAGGAGCTCGAACGTTGGCAGAGAACCCGTTCTTTTCACCCAGCAGCCTGCCCTATCAGCTGCCTGACTTCGGGGCTATCCGGGAGGAGCACTACCTCCCCGCGTTCGAGCGCGGCATGAGCGAGCACCTGGCCGAGGTCGCGGCGATCGCGAACAGCGAACAGGCGCCCACGTTCGACAACACGATCGCGGCGCTGGAGCGCTCTGGCCGTGTGCTCGGCCGCACGGGCATGGTCTTCTTCAGCATCGTCTCCTCCGACTCCACCGACGGCATCATGGCCATCGAGAAGGAGATCTCGCCGAAGCTGACCAAGCACAGCGACGAGATCCGGCTCGACCGCGCGCTGTGGGCGCGCATCAAGCAGGTCAACACCTCCGACCCGGAGGAGTCGTGGCTGCTGGAGAAGTACCGCGAGGACTTCATCAGGGCCGGCGCCGACCTGTCAGAGGGCGACCAGGAGCGGCTCAAGCGGCTCAACGAGGAGCTCTCCACCCTGTCCACCGACTTCTCGCAGAACCTGCTCAAGGCGGCCAAGGAGTCCGCGCTGGTCGTCGAGGACGCCGCCGAGCTCGACGGCTTCGACGAGGTGCGGCTGAAGGCGCTGGAGAAGGACGGCAAGTACGTCCTGCCGCTGCTCAACTTCACCAACCAGCCCGGCCTGGCGCAGCTGACGAACCGGGAGACCCGCCGCAAGCTGTACACGCTGTCGGTGGAGCGGGCGCCGGCGAACCTGGAGCTGGCCGTCCGGATGGCCACCCTGCGCGCCGAGCGCGCGAAGCTGCTCGGCTTCCCGAGCCACGCCTCCTACAGCGTCGCCGACCAGACGGCCAAGACGGCCGAGGCGGTCGAGGAGATGCTCGGCCAGCTCGTCGGCCCCGCCGTACGCAACGCGAAGAAGGAAGCGGAGGCGCTGGCCGAGCAGGCCGGGTTCGCGATCGAGCCGTGGGACTGGTCGTTCTACACCGAGAAGGTGCGCGAGGCGAGGTACGACTTCGACGCCGACGCGATGCGCCCCTACTTCGAGCTCGACCGGGTCTTCCGCGACGGCATCTTCCACGCGGCCGGCCGCCTGTACGGGCTGCGCTTCACCGAGCGGACCGACCTGAAGGGCTACCACGAGGACGTCTCGGTCTGGGAGGTCGCCAACGAGGACGGCTCGCAGCTCGGCCTGTTCCTGCTCGACCCGTACGCCCGCCCGACCAAGCGCGGCGGCGCGTGGATGAACAACCTGGTCGACCAGTCCTACTTGTTCGGCGAGTTGCCCGTCGTCATGAACAACCTGAACGTCACCAAGCCGGCCGACGGGCCGACGCTGCTGACGTTCGACGAGGTCAACACGGCCTTCCACGAGTTCGGGCACGCGCTGCACGGCCTGTTCTCCGCGGTGCGCTACCCGAGGGTGTCGGGCACCAATGTGCCGCGCGACTTCGTGGAGTACCCGTCGCAGGTCAACGAGATGTGGGCGACCTGGCCGGAGATCCTCGCCAACTACGCCAAGCACCACGAGACGGGCGAGCCGATGCCCGCCGAGCTCGTGGAGAAGATGCAGGCGACGGAGAAGTTCAACCAGGGCTTCCAGACCGTGGAGTACCTGGCCGCGACGCTGCTCGACTGGGCCTGGCACAAGCTGGCCGCGGGCGAGACGGTCGAGGACGCGCGGGCGTTCGAGGCCGCGGCCCTGGAGTCGGCCGGGATCGCCTTCCCGCTGGTGCTCCCGCGCTACCGCACCAACTACTTCGCGCACATCTTCTCCGGCGGCTACAGCGCCGGCTACTACTCCTACATCTGGAGCGAGGTGCTCGACGCCGAGAGCGTGGAGTGGTTCAAGGAGAACGGCGGCCTGAAGCGCGAGAACGGCGACCACTTCCGCCGTGAGCTGCTGTCGAAGGGCGGCAGCCTCGACGCGCTGACCGCCTTCCGCAACTTCCGCGGCCGCGAGCCCAGCATCCGCCCGCTGCTTGAACGTCGCGGATTGGTGTAGAAAGTCCCTTCTGAGGGGGTACGGCGGGGCCTGCCGTACCTCCTCACCTCTTTTCCGCCCCCAGTTCGTTCCTGAGCCACTCCCGCTCGGCGGCGCCGGTGGCCCGCGCGACCAGCAGCATCCCCCGCCGGTAGGGGTCGGTTTCGTCCTCGGCGCGCACCGGCCGCTCGCCGTCGTAGAAGAAGCTGGCCGGGGTCTCCAGGAAGTCGAGCCTGCGCCGTAGCACCCGCGCCCGTTCGGCCGCGTCCGGCAGCGCCGACAGGAACGTCAGCAGCGCGAAGAACCGCGTCTGGTCGCTGATCTCGATGTCGGTGGGCTCGCGCAGGCGGCGCAGCAGTTCCTGCCTGCCCTTGTCCGTCAGCGTCAGCACGAGCCGCCGCGCCGCCGCCGTGCCCTGTTCCTCGTGCCGCTCGACCAGGCCCTTGGCCTCCAGCCGGGCGATGGCCGGGTAGAGCGCACCGTCGCTGACCGGGCGCAGGTGGCCGCTGAGCGCGTTGAGCCTGGCCCTGAGCTCGTAGCCGTGCATCGGCCGCTCGTCGAGGAACCCCAGGATCGTCAGGGTCAGGTCACCGCCACTTGCCATGGGCGCATCGTATCGCTATACCTCTAAGCGAGATATAGCGAATCGAGGTACGCATGATCCGGCTGGCGTTCCCCATCTACGTGGAGTTGCTCACCGCGGTCGTCGCGGTCAGCGTGATCGACCTGCTCTGGGTCTCCGGCCTGGGAGAGGGCGCGGTAGCGGCGGTCACCGTGGCCACGACCACCGAGTACCTGGCGCTCGGGCTGTTCCTGGCCGTCCAGACCGGCCTCACCGTGCTCGTCGGCCGCCGCGACGGCCGCGCGCCGCTCGCGCCCCTGGTCAGGACCGGCTGGCTGCTCTGGGCCGCGGTCAGCCTGGTCGTGGCCGTCCCCGGCGTCCTGCTGCGCGAACCCCTGGCCGCCCTCCTCGCCGCCGACGCCCCCACCGCCGCGCTGACCGCCGGCTACTACCTGATCTCCCTGGCCGGCCTGCCCGTCTTCTTCGCCCAATGCCTGGTGGACGGCGTGCTCAAGGGCAAGGGCAACACGCGGACCCCGATGCGCAACGCGCTGATCTGCAACGCCCTGGTCATCGTCCTCGACCCGCTGTTCATCTACGGACTCGGCATGGGCGTCCAGGGCGCCGCACTGGCCACCGTCCTGGCCCGCCTGGCCACCCTCGGCCTCGCCCTGATCTCCCTGGTACGGCAGGCTCCGGCCGACGCCCCGGGCCGCGCTCCCGCGTGGGAGATCGTGCGCACCGGGCTGCCCATGTCGGGCGACTTCCTGGCCCGCGCCCTGGTCGGCATGGTCCTGGTGGACGTGGTCGCCGGGTTCGGAGTGGCCGCGCAGGCCGGTTACGGCATCGGCTCGAAGATCATGCTGGCCGGCGTCATGGTCTTCTACGCGCTGCGCCAGGCCACGATGATCAGGACGGCCCGCTCCGAGCCGGCCGGACGGCCGCTGCTGCTCGGCCTGGGTGCCGGTGTGGCCGTGGCGGCGGTGCTCAATCTGGTGGCCGCGCCGGTCGCCGGATGGTTCACCGCCGATCCCGGCCCGGCGGTGGAGTTTCTACGTTGGATGACGCTCTACCTGGTGCCGTTCGGCGGGCTGATCGCCGCCGGCGGGGTTCTGCAGGCGAGCGGGAGGGGCGGCCGCCTGCTGGCCGCCACGCTGGCGGGCTTCGCGGTGCAGCTGCCCCTCGCCTACACGCTGAGCTCGTTGCTCGGCGTCACGGGGGTGTGGGTGTCGATGGCCGCCGGGGCTCTGGTGAGCCTCGGCGGCGCCGTACTCACGCCTGGAGCTTGGCCAGGGCGGCGCGCAGGCGGTCCTGGGAGCGCTCGCGGCCGAGAACCTCGATCGACTCGAACAGCGGCAGGCCCACGGTCCGGCCCGTGACGGCCACGCGGACCGGCGCCTGCGCCTTGCCGAGCTTCAGCCCGTGCAGCGCGCCGACCTCCTCCAGCGCGACCTTGAGCGACTCGGGGTCCCAGCTGACGTCCGCCAGGCGCTCCAGGTAGCCGGTGAGGATCTCCACGGGGGAGTTCTTCATCGCCTTGTCCCAGGAGGCCTCGTCGAAGGCGGGCTCGGGCAGGAAGAGGAAGTCGACGTTCTGCCGGATCTCCGACAGCACGGCGATGCGCGTCTGGGCCAGCGGGGCGACCTTGCTGAACGTCTCGCGGTCCCAGCTCGGGTCGAGGTAGGCGGCGCAGCGCTCCTCGAAGGTCTCCAGCGGCAGCGCGCGGATGTACTCGCCGTTGAAGGCCCGCAGCTTCTTCTCGTCGAAGAAGGCGCTGGCGGAGTTGACGTTGTCCAGCTTGAACAGCGGCATCATCTCCGACCACGGCATGATCTCGCGGTCGTCGCCCGGACCCCAGCCCAGCAGCATGAGGTAGTTGACCATCGCCTCGGCCAGGTAGCCCTCGTCGCGGTAGGACTCCAGGGCCACCTTGTCGCGGCGCTTGGACAGCTTCTTGCGCTGCTCGTTGACGATCACCGGCAGGTGCGCCCAGACCGGCGGCCGCTTGCCCAGCGCGGGCCAGAGCATGACCTGCTTGGCCGCGTTGCCCAGGTGCTCCTCGCCGCGGATGACGTGGGAGATGTCCTGGGTGATGTCGTCGACCGCGTTGGCCAGCACGTAGAGCGGCGAGCCGTCGGTGCGGGCGATGACGAAGTCCTCCTGCGCGTCGTTGGGGAACTCCACGCGCCCGCGGATGACGTCGTCCACCACCGTGACGCCCTCGTCGGGGGTGCGAAAGCGCGTCGCGCCCGCGGTCAGGCCGCGCTCGCGGCAGTGCCCGTCGTAGCCCTTGTGCTCGGAGCCGGTGCGGGCCACCAGGTCCTCGCGGGTGCAGTCGCAGTGGTACGCGCGGCCGTCGGCGAGCAGCTTGGCCACGGCCTCGCGGTGCTGCGGCTCGAAGGCCGACTGGAAGTAGGGGCCCTCGAAGGCCGGGTTGGTGCCGTTGACGCCGATCCAGTCGAGCGCGGAGATGATGCCCTCGGTCCACTCCGGCCTGTTGCGCGAGGCGTCGGTGTCCTCGATGCGCAGCACGAACTGGCCGCCCGACTGCTCGGCCAGCGCCCAGTTGAACAGCGCGGTGCGGGCGCCGCCCACGTGGAACATGCCGGTCGGTGAGGGCGCGAAGCGCACCCGCAGGTCAGTCACGGGAAACCACCTTGTTCGTGAGTGTGCCGATGCCCTCGATGCCGACGCTGACCTCGTCGCCGACCTCCAGCGGGCCCACGCCCGCGGGGGTGCCGGTCAGGATCACGTCGCCGGGGATCAGCGTCATGACGGCGCTGACGTAGGCCACCAGCGCGGGGATGTCGTTGATGAGCTGGTTCGTGCGGCCGCTCTGGCGCACCTCGCCGTTGACCGTCGTGGTCAGCGCGAGGTCGCTCGGGTCGAGGTCGGTCTGGATCCACGGCCCCAGCGGGCAGAAGGTGTCGAAGCCCTTGGCCCGGGTGAACTGCACGTCCTTCTTCTGCAGGTCGCGGGCGGTGACGTCGTTGGCGCAGGTGTAGCCGAAGATGACGTCCTTGACCCGCTCGACCGGGACCTCGCGGCACAGGCGGCCGATGACCACGGCCAGCTCACCCTCGTAGTCGACACGGTCGGACAGCGACGTCGGGTAGGCGATGGGCTCGCCGTGGCCGATGACCGAGGTCGACGGCTTGAGGAAGATGAGCGGTTCTTCCGGGACCTCGTTGCCCAGCTCGGCGGCGTGTTCGGCGTAGTTGCGGCCGATGGCGATCACCTTGCTCGGCAGCATCGGGGACAGCAGCTTCACCTGGGCCAGCGGGAAACGCTCGCCGGTGAACTGCACCTGGTTGAAGGGGTGCCCGGCGACCGCGGAGACGACCTCCTCGCCAGGGCCGCCCTCGACCACGCCGAACGAGACGCCTTCGCCTGTGGAGAACCTCGCTATACGCACCAGACAAGGCTATCGCCGACGTGCCGGGGCTCGGCCCACGTTGGTCCGTGGCTCATCCAGTGCAAGTCAGGACTTGTCAATAAATCCAGCTCATGACGCATTTTTCCCGGTATGTCGGAAATTTAGGCTGCATAGCAGTCACTACATGCTGTGATACTTCAATTCTCGGGGGTGACGATCGTGTCGGAAGCCACGGTCAAGGAGACGCCGGCCGTACCGCGGGCACGGACCCAGAACGGCTCCGCCAGCGGCGCGCTCGACAGTGACAATGGCACCACGACCATCGACGACGCGGTCGTGGCCAAGATAGCCGGGCTCGCCGCCCGCGAGGTCAACGGCGTGTTCGACATGGGCGCGGGCGCCGCGCGCGCCATGGGGACGGTGCGGGGCATCGTCGGCGCGGACAAGAGCGTCACACAGGGGGTCTCCGTCGAGGTCGGCGAACGCCAGGCCGCCGTCGACCTGGACCTCGTCGTCGAGTACGGCACCGCCATCCCCGACCTGGCCGGGGCGGTGCGCAAGAACGTCGTCTCGGCGGTCGAGCGCATGTGCGGCCTGGAGGTCACCGAGGTCAACATCAAGGTCGACGACGTGCACGTGCCGGGCCAGAGGTCCGAGGAGACGCCCAAGAAGGAGCCCCGGGTCCAATGACCGACGCGCGGGCGATCGCCGAGAAGGCGCGCGGCGTCCCGGGGGTGGCCGGCCTGTCCGGCGGCCCGTTCGGGACCGTGTCCACCTATCTGCCGGGTGAACGCCTGGTCGGGGTGGCCGTGCGTGACAGCGGCGTCGAGATCTCGATCGTCGCCCGCAACGGGCATCCGCTGCCCCAGCTCGCCGCGAAGGTCCGCCGCGAGGTGGCGGGCCTGGCAGGCGGGCGCCCGGTCAACATCCGCATCGACGACCTGGAGGAGACCTCATGACGAACCACCCGCTGTCCATCATCGGCATGGCCGTGGGCATGGTGCTCGGCCTCGCCGGGGCCTTCGGCGGCATCGGCGCGTTCCTGCTGGTGCTGCTGCTCGGCGCGCTCGGCTTTCTCATCGGCCGCCTCGCCGAGGGCGGCGAGGTGAACGTCGCCCATCTCACCGTGAGACGCAAATGACCGCCACCGAGGCCACCGCGGTCGAGGCGGAGACGCCGGCCGACGTGCTGCTGCCGGCCCAGCGGGTGCCGGCGGAGTCGCGCGGGCGCACCACGATCACCGACCGGGCGGCCACCCGCATCACCTGCGAGCTGGCCGGGACGCTGCCCGGGATACGCGCGGTCGCCGAGCACGACGGGCTGCCGTGGACGCGCACCACGGCCGCCCGGGTGGACGGCGACCAGGTCAGGGTCAGGCTTTTCGTCACCGTCGGCTACCCGGCGCCGCTGCGCTCGACCGCCCGCCGCGTGCGCGAGGAACTGACCGGCGAGCTGGCCCAGATGACCGGGCTGCGCGCGAGCGAGATCGACGTCATCGTCACGCACCTGACGACGGAGGACGAGGGGGCGGCCCCGTGAGCGCCGCGCCGGGGGACCGGGAGGCGCTCAAGGAGTTCCGGCCCCAGCGCACGGTTCCGGCGGTGATCGTGGCGGCGCTGCTGGTCGCGCTGGGCGCGGTCGTGGCCGCCGAGGTGATCTCCTGGCTCTTCGGGCGCCCGCTCGGCTGGCTGCCGGCCCGGAACCTGCTGGAGTGGGGCTCCGCCACGCTCTGGCAGAGCCCGGCCGTGCTGATCGGCGGCATCGTGGTGACGCTGATCGGGCTGGCGCTGCTGGTGCTGGCGTTCGTGCCCGGCCGGCCGAGGATGGTCCCGCTGCACACCAGCGACCCGCAGCTCGTCATCGGGGTCCGGCGGCAGAGCTTCTCCGACACGCTGGCCCACGCCGCGGGGGAGGTGCCCGGTGTGCGCTCGGCCGTCGCGGCGCTGCGCGGGCGTACCGTCGCGGTCACGGCGACCACCAGCGGCTGGAACGACGCCGCCACCGGCGAGCAGGTCCGCGAGGCCGTGCTGGCGAGGATCGAGGGGCTCGCGCCGGTCCAGCGCTACAAGGTGTCCGTCCGGCTCAAGGAGCGATCGTGAACCGCACCACCCGCCGCGGCAACCGTCTCGGCCTGGCCCTGGTCGGGCTGCTGCTGGCCGTACTCGGGGGCGCGGCGGTGGCCAGGAGTCTCGCGCTGATGCCGCAGAACTGGGCGCCGGCCGCGGAGCCGCTGGTGAACGGGCCGGTCAGGGAGTTCTTCGCCTTCTCCTGGGCCTGGTGGCTGCTGGCGCTCGGCGGGATCGTGCTGGTCGTGCTGGGGTTGCGGTGGCTGGCCGTACAGGCGAGGCGGTCGAGGTTGTCGTCGCTGCGCCTCGACAGCGGACCCGACGGCGTCACGGAGATCTCCGCGAGCGGCGTGACCGAGGCCGTCGCGGCAGAGGCCGCGGAGAGCCCCGCCGTGCTCAGCGCCAGCGCCGACCTGGCGGGCTCACCCCGCCGTCCAGAGGTACGGCTGCGCCTGGTCGCCGACGAGCGCGCCCCGATCGACGAGATCAAGGAGCACCTGGCCGGCGTGGCGATCCCGCACATGCGCCAGGCCCTGGAGACGGACCAACTGCCCGCGGTCGCCCGCGTGAGCCTGAAACCGCCCTCCGCCCGCTGAGTCTTCGGGGGCGGAGGGCGGCCGGGGTCAGGCGGTGGAGCGGGCCTTGAACAGGGCGCGCTTGGCCGCCTTGGCGACCTGCTTGTCCGGGTGGACCTGGGAGATCAGGTCGAGAAGCTCCTCCACGTGCGCGTGGGGGATCTTCCAGATGACCTCCAGGAGGTTGTTCAGGAGCTCGGGCCCGATGTCACGCAGGCTGCTCACGAACTCGGCGCGGCCCAGACCCGCGGAGATGGTCCACATGTCCAGGATGAGCCAGTGGGTGTCGTCCTGGGTGGGCTCGGGGGCGTCCGGGACCTCCATCTGGCTGAGATGGGTGGCGGCGTAGGGGCGCAGCGCCGGGTGGTTCAGCGCCTCCTGCCAGGCGGGGACGGCGGCCTCGCCCAGCGTGCCGACCACGCTGGCGGCCTGTACGCGGACCAGGGCGTCGTTGTCGTCCTGCGCCGCGGCCTCCAGGAGTTCCTCGGCGGCCCGGCCCGGCTCGCGCAGCTCCATCCACGCGGCGAACTCGGCGTCGGCCTCCTCCTCCGGCAGCTCGGCGCTCAGCGTGAGCAGGTCGAGGGCGCTCATGGACTCGATGGCGGGCCGTGCGTCCACCTCGATGTCGGCGTCGTCGGCCAGGTGCACGACGCCTTCCACGCCGAGCGGGGTCAGCGTGACCTCGGCGGAGACGGTCACCATGCCGTAGCCGACCAGCCAGTCGAGCACGGGGGCGAGCGGGTCGCCGCCGTAGTGGCCGGCGGCCGCCGCCCAGGCCTCGGAGCCGAGCTCGTCGATCTCGGCGGCGGCCTCCTGCAGCTCGCGCCTGAGGCCGTCGAGCTCGCGGGCGCCGCCGGCCAGCAGCAGCCGGATCAGCAGCCCGCGGGTGAGGCCGGCCAGGGCCATGGTGAGATCGTCGTCGTCGAGCTCGGGGTCGCCGTAGTCGACCGAGTGCAGGCCCAGCATCCACGCGTCGAGTACGTCCTCGTCGTCGTCGAAGGGCCAGCTGGCGGTGTCGTCGTCGACGCTGACGGTGTCGTCGCCGGCGGGCTCGATGAACTCCAGGTCGACCGCGAGGTTCCAGATGTTCCACAGCTGCGGGACGTCCTCGCCGGCCTGCGGCTTCGGCAGCCCGACCACGTCGAGTGCCTCGATCACCTCGTCGTCGGACAGCAGCGCCTCGTCGCCGACCCGGCGCCCGGTGCCGACCCAGACCGACAGGTCACGGGCCTTGGCGATCAGCGGTACGGCCCGCACCGCCCCGGCCAGCTCGGAGTCGGGGCTGAGCCGGATCGTGTCGAGCTCGGCGAGGCGGTCGGCGAACGGCTCGAAGTCCCCGAGATCGCCGCCTTCCTCCTCGTCGTCCTCGTCAGCGTCGTCGTCGCCCTCTTCGTCGCCGATGAGGTCCTCCATCAGATCGATGAAATCCTCCTCGACGTCGGCAAGCTCGCCGAGGAGGTCGGCCAGCGCGTCCGAGCGCTCGCTCAGGCGGCCGGACTTCGACAGGAACGTGAGGTAGGCGTCGAGCGCCGGGACCATGCCGTCGGCGGCGGCATCGGGGTCGTCCACCACCTTGGGCATCTGTTCGAGCATGACCCCCCGCACGTTGGCACGCGTCCAGGTGCCGACGTTGGAGGAGAAGGTGATGCGGTGCCAAAGAGCGGCGGGTCCCACCAGTTCGGGGGAGCTGTCGGGGGCGTTGGTGCGCGCCCAGACGATGAACTCTTCGAGCAGGGGTCGCAGCTCAGTGGCGGCTACCTCGATGCGATCTGTCACCCACTCAGGCTAGTGCGCCCGGGACGCGCTCGGCTCCCCAAATAGACGGTTTAGCTGATCATGGCACCTCAGGAGGAACGGCGCATCGACTCGGTGATCCGCTCGGCCGCCGCCATCACCGGCACGGCGTGCAGCCGGCCGGGCGCGCGGGTGAGGCGTTCGATGGGTCCGGAGACGGAGACGGCGGCGATCACCTTGCCGCCGCTGCCCCTGATGGGGGCCGAGACGCTGGCCACGCCCTGCTCGCGTTCGCCCACGCTGTGGGCCCATCCGCGCCGGCGCACGCTGGCCAGGGTGGCGGCGGTGAACTTGGCCCCACGCAGCCCCCGGTGCAGCCGGTCGGGCTCCTCCCAGGCAAGCAAAATCTGCGCGGCGGACCCGGCGGTCATCGGCAGCGCCGACCCGACGGGCACGGTGTCGCGCAGCCCGCTGGCGCGCTCGGCGGCGGCCACGCACACGCGCTCGTCACCCTGGCGCCGGTAAAGCTGGGCGCTCTCGCCGGTCAAATCACGCAACTGGGTCAGCACCGGCGCCGCGACGGCCAGCAGCCGGTCCTCGCCCGCCGCGGTGGACAACTCCGACAACCGCGGTCCGAGGACGAATCTGCCCTGCGTGTCGCGCGTCACGATGCGGTGGTGCTCCAGCGCCACGGCCAGGCGGTGCGCCGTCGGCCTGGCCAGACCGGTGGCCTGAACCAGCTGCGCGAGCGAGGCCGGTCCGGCCTCCAGGGCATTGAGCACGAGAACGGCCTTGTCCAGTACGCCGACTCCGCTAGAGTTGTCCATACACCGATACTGCCGTCTCGATATATGAGAAAGCAAGTCGGCGCGGAGTCTCAAGGAGGAGATCAATGGGCCGCACACTGGCGGAGAAGGTCTGGGAGCAACACGTCGTACGGCGCGCGGAAGGCGAACCCGACCTGCTCTTCATCGACCTTCACCTCATCCACGAGGTGACCAGCCCGCAGGCGTTCGACGGCCTCCGCATGGCCGGACGCGAGGTGCGCCGGCCCGATCTCACCATCGCCACCGAAGACCACAACGTGCCGACCGTGCTGGGCCCCATCAGCGACCCGGTCTCCAAGACGCAGGTCGAGACCCTGCGCAAGAACGCCGCCGAGTTCGGCGTCCGGCTGCACCCGATGGGCGACGCCGGGCAGGGCGTCGTGCACATCATCGGCCCCCAGTTCGGCCTGACCCAGCCGGGCATGACGATCGTGTGTGGCGATTCTCACACCTCCACCCACGGCGCGTTCGGCGGCATCGCCTTCGGCATCGGCACCTCCGAGGTCGAGCACGTGCTGGCCACCCAGACGCTGCCCGCCTACCGGCCCAAGACGATGGCGATCGAGGTCTCCGGCGAGCTGCCCGTGGGCGTCACGGCCAAGGACCTGATCCTGGCCATCATCGCCAAGATCGGCACCGGCGGCGGCCAGGGCTACATCGTGGAGTACCGGGGCGAGGCCGTCCGCAAGCTCTCGATGGAGGGCCGGATGACCGTCTGCAACATGTCGATCGAGGCCGGCGCCCGCGCGGGCATGATCGCTCCGGACGAGACCACGTTCGCCTACCTCAAGGGCCGTAAACACGCGCCCACCGGTGCCGGCTGGGACACCGCGGTCGAGTACTGGAAGACGCTGAGGACCGACGACGACGCCGAGTTCGACAAGGTCGTGGAGATCGACGCCTCGGCGCTCACACCGTTCGTCACCTGGGGCACCAATCCCGGGCAGGGGCTGCCGCTGGGCGCGGCCGTACCGGATCCGGCGGAGATGGCGGACGCGACCGAGCGGGCGGCGGCCGAGCGGGCGCTGGAGTACATGGGCCTGACCGCGGGCACGCCGCTGAGCGAGATCGAGGTCGACACCGTCTTCGTCGGCTCGTGCACCAATGGCCGCATCGAGGACCTGCGCGCCGCCGCCGAGATCCTGCGCGGACGGCAGGTGAAGACGCGCACGCTGATCGTGCCCGGTTCGATGCTGGTCAAGCTGGAGGCGGAGAAGGAGGGCCTGGACAAGGTCTTCGAGGCCGCCGGGGCCGAGTGGCGGCAGGCCGGCTGCTCGATGTGCCTGGGCATGAACCCCGACACACTCCAGCCGGGCGAGCGCAGCGCCTCGACCTCCAACCGCAACTTCGAGGGCCGTCAGGGCAAGGGCGGTCGCACCCATCTGGTGTCACCGCAGGTCGCCGCCGCCACCGCCGTAACCGGCCGCCTGACCGCGCCCGCCGACCTGGCCGTCACGGCCTGACCGCAGAGGACCACGCACATGGACGCCTTCACCACCCACACCGGTACGGCGGTGCCGCTGCGCCGCAGCAACGTCGACACCGACCAGATCATCCCGGCCGTCTGGCTCAAGCAGGTCAGCCGCACCGGCTTCGAGAAGGGCCTGTTCTCCGCCTGGCGCGAGGACCCCTCCTTCGTCCTGAACAACCCCGTCTACGACGGCGCCTCCATCCTGCTCGCCGGTCCCGACTTCGGCACGGGCTCCTCGCGCGAGCACGCCGTCTGGGCCATCCAGCAGTACGGCTTCCGCGTGGTGATCGCCGCCCGCTTCGGCGACATCTTCCGCAACAACTCCACCAAGATGGGCCTGCTCCCCGTCATCCTGGACGCCAAGGTCGTCGAGGAACTGCAGGCGGCCGTCGAGGCGGACCCGGCCACCCAGATCACCGTCGACCTGGTGGAACGCGAGGTGCGCCTCGGCCAGGACGCGTGGAGTTTCGAGATCGACGACTACACGCGCTGGCGGCTGCTGGAGGGCCTCGACGACATCGGGCTGACCCTGCGTCACGCCGATGACATCGCCACGTACGAGAATGGTCGGCAGCCATGGCTGCCGACGACCGTCTAGACGACGACCTGGAAGACGACGAACTGGCGCGGCGGTTGCGCGAGGCGCACCGCCGCGTCCGCATGCTCCCCGCCGACGAGAAAGAGCGTGTCGCCCGCAGATACCTGGCGATCTGCGACCTGGCCAAGCGCGATCCGGAGCGCGCCGCCAGCCGTCTGGAGGCCTTCATCGAAGGGCTCGACGACACGCCACGCGGTCAAGAAAACACGGCCGGTGATTGAGTTCCCCCGGAAAGCCCCTTAATTTCGAGCGCGTAAGGGGTTTCTACGTGAGGCGAGTGTGCTGGAACCCCGAGCCGTAACAGGGGGATAGATGAACAAGCGGGAACTCGTCGACGCCATCGCTGACCGGGTGGGCGACAAGAAGACGGCCACCGAGGCCGTGAACGCGATTATCGACGCCGTCCAGAAGGCTGTGGCGAGCGGAGACAAGGTCTCGATCACGGGCTTCGGCGCGTTCGAGATGGTTCACAAGCCTGCGCGCACGGCCAGGAACCCGTCGACCGGTGCGGAGATCAAGGTGGCCGAGAGCTGGGCGCCTAAGTTCCGTCCCGGCTCCGACTTCAAGGAGCTGGTGAACGCCGGCGGCAAGAAGGCGTCGAAGAAGAAGTAGTCACTTCTGCGTGATGGCCCGGATCCCGCTTCTGAGCGGGGTCCGGGCCCTCGCGTTTCAGGGCATCGGGAAGGTCGAGAGCGTGATGAACGTGACCTCGCCGTCGGCCACGGCCAGGTTCACGCGCTGGCCGGAGCGCAGCAGCAGGAGCGGTCCCGCGTCGAAGGCACGGGTCGGGAAGTCGAGGACCGTGCCGTCGTCGAGAAAGACCGTTCCCGAACGGGTGGCCGGGTCGTAGGTACGCACTGTCGCCTGCACGCGACCAGCGTAAATCGTTTGACCCGGGCGGGCGAGCCCCGGAGGATCGAGACCCATGCGCCTTCGGGGGAATGCCGACTTTTCGCGATTCGCGGTGGCGAACGCCGTGACCCAGGCCGGCACGCAGGTCACGTTCGTCGCCCTCCCGCTGGCCGCGGTGCTCACCCTGGACGCCGGGCCGTTCCAGCTCGGGCTGCTCACCGCCGCCGAGATGATCGCCTTCCTGCTGGTCGGGCTGCCCGCCGGGGTCTGGGTGGACCGGCTGCGCCGCCGTCCCATCCTGGTGTGGACCGACCTGATCCGCGGCTTCGCGCTGCTGAGCATCCCGGTCGCCGCGTGGCTCGGGGTGTTCTCGCTGGTCCAGCTCTACCTGGTCGCGCTGGTCATCGGCTTCTGCACGGTCTTCTTCGACGTCGCGCACATGAGCTTCCTGCCCGCCGTCGTCGGCAAGGACGGGCTCGAACGCGGCAACAGCGTCCTGGAGGCCACCAGCAGGATCTCCATGCTGGCGGGACCCGGCCTCGGCGGCCTGCTCGTGCAGTGGCTCACCGCGCCGTTCGCCCTGCTGGCCGACGCCGTCAGCTATCTCGCCTCAGGGGTACTGCTGTCGCGCGTACGCGTCCGGGAGACACCAGCGCCCAAGCAGGCGGGACGGCGGCTGCGTCGGGAGGTCGCCGAAGGCGTCAGGTACGTCGTCGCCGAGCCCGTCCTCCGTGTCATCGCCCTGCTCGGCGCGCTGGTACAGCTCGGCAACGGCATCTGGTTCGTCGGCCAGCCGCTCTACCTGATCAAGGAACTGGGCGTCGGCGCCGGGCTCTACGGCCTGATGCTGTCCGTCGGCGCCGTCGGCGGGCTGGCCGGAGCGGCCTTCTCCACCCGGATCATCGCGCGCTTCGGCGTCGGACGCACCATCACCGGGACGGCGGCCGTGGTCATGGTGCTCAACCTGCCCCTGACGCTGGTCGCCGACGGGTGGCGGCTGGCGTTGTTCCCGGCGTTCACCCTGCTGGCCGGGGCGATCGGCGTGGTCTTCAACATCACCCAGGTCAGCTACCGCCAGCGCACCACACCCGAGCACCTGCTCGGCCGGGTCAACGCCAGCATGCGCTTCCTCATGTGGAGCGCGGTGCCGATCGGCGGACTGCTCGGCGGGGCGCTGGGGGAGTGGGCCGGCGGGCGCGCGGTGTTCGTAACCGGCGTGCTGCTGGTCGCCGCCGCACACCTGCCCGTGGTCCTGTCCCGCCCGATCCGCCACCTCAACCTGACCCCAACCCCCTAACCTTCACCCCCCGCCTCGCGCCTCGCGCCCGCGCCTCGCGCCCCGCGCTTCTCACCCCGCGCTTCTCACCCCGCGCTTCGCGCCCCGCGCGTCTCGCCCCGCGCGTCTCGCGTCGCCCCGCGCGTCTCGCGTCGCGTCTCGCGTCTCGCGTCGCGTCTCGCGTCTCGCCTTGCGCGTTCCCCCTCGCGCCCCGCTTCGCGTCTCGCGTCTCGCGTTTCGGCCCCCTGACCCCTCACCTCTCGCCGGGGCTAGGCGCCCAAGGCTGGTCTGCTGTCTTGGCTGGTTTCGGGGGTTTGGACCACTTGGCCGGTCATGGTGGGCCGTTGCGGTGGGGACCACGTCCGACGTGAGAAGCGACCCCCACGATCGGCGCCGGCGCACGACGGCGGGTGGGGGTGGGGCGGCTCGCCGTAACCTCAAAAAAGGCCGTAACCTCAAAAAGCGGGTGGCAGTTTCATCAAACGCACCACAGCGGCGGTGTGGCGGCCCAGGCCGAGCAGGATGGCCGCGCGCAGGTCGTCGGGGGTGTCGACGTCGCGGCGGACCGAGTCGATGCCCGTGAGCTCCAGCTCCTTGGCGCCACCGGCCAGATGCTTGGCCCGCGACTCGCCGCCGAAGCGGGGGGTGAACGGGACGCCGGGCCGTACGCCGTAGAAGGTGGTGCCGACGTCGAGGGCGTCGGGCACGAACGCCTGGTCGTGGTCGGCCGCCGCCGTCAGCACCGCGGCCAGCTCCGTCGGCCGCAGCGTGGGCAGATCGGCCTGAAGGGCGCCGACGGGCTCGTGCGGCGCCAGCCGTACGGCATGGGCGGCGCCCGTGCGCAGTGCGGTGTTGAGGCCGCGGTCGGGATCGTGCACCACCTCGGCGCCGAGGGCGCCGAGCGGACCGGCGGCGGCGGGATCGGCCGTCACCACGACTACCCGCGCCACGAGCGGGCAGGAGAGCGCCGCCGAGACGGTGTCGCAGGCGACCGCGACGGCGAGCCGGGTGCGGTGGGGACCCGTGGCGGCGGCCAGCCGGGTCTTCGCCGCGACCAGCGTCTTCACCGGGATGACCAGTGACCAGCGGATGCTCATAGGCTTAAGTCTCGTGCCTCGACATCCCGTGCGGCCAACCGGGAGACTTGAGACGCATTCCGTACCTGTTGGAGGAGACCATGAGCCGCCCCGTGCGACCATCGCGCTTCTGGGAAACCCTCGCGGTGGTGATCGTGAAGCCGCTGTCGTGGCTCCTGGTCAAGAAGGACTGGCGGCACGGCGAGCGCATCCCGCGCACCGGCGGCATGATCATCGCCACCAACCACCTGTCGTGGGCCGACCCGGTGCTCCTGGCCCACTTCCTCTACAACAACGGCCGCTGGCCGGTCATCCTGGCCAAGGCCGGGCTGTTCAAGGTGCCGGGGCTCGGGGCGGCGGTGCGCGGGCTCCTGGCCATCCCGGTCCAGCGAGGCAGCAGCGACGCGGCCAAGTCGCTCAGCTACTCGGCTGAGCGGCTGCGGGACGGCGCGGTCGTGCTCTTCTACCCGGAGGGCACCGTCACGCGCGATCCCGGCCTGTGGCCGATGGCGGGCAAGACCGGCGCCGCGCGCCTGGCCCTGGAGAGCGGCGCCACGGTCGTCCCGGTGGCGCACTGGGGGGCCCAGGAACTGCTGCCCTATGGGGAGAAGCGGCCCCGGCTGTTCCCGCGCAAGACCTTCCGGGTCTCGGTGGGGCCGCCGGTCGACCTGTCCAAGTACGCGGGCCGGCCGGCACACGCCGACGTGCTGCGCGAGGCCACCGCCGACATCATGGCGGCGATCACCGTTCAGCTCGCCGAGCTGCGCGGCGAGAAGGCTCCGGAAACTCCCTTCGACCCCGCCGGGCGGTGAACGCATGACCAAGACCGCTGTGTTCGGCACCGGATCGTGGGGGACCACGTTCGCCATGATCCTGGCCGAGGCGGGCAACGAGACGGTGCTCTGGGGGCGCAGGCCCGAGCTCGTCTGGGCGATCAACTCGACGGGGGAGAACCCCGACTACCTGCCCGGAATCACCCTGCCCGCCTCGCTGCGTGCCACGGACTCGGCGGCCGAGGCGCTGGACGGGGCCGACTTCGTGGTGCTGGCCGTACCGTCGCAGACTCTGCGCGGGAACCTGGCCACCTGGCGCGAGCACATCCCGGACGGCGCGGTGCTGGTCAGCCTGATGAAGGGCATCGAACTCGGCACCACCAAGCGGATGAGCGAGGTGATCCGCGAGGTCGCCGGCGTGCCGGAGGAGCGTGTGGCGGTCGTCTCAGGGCCCAACCTGGCCAAGGAGATCGCCCAGCGCCAGCCCGCCGCGACCGTCGTGGCCTGCACCGACGAGGCCGTGGCCAAGCGGCTGCAGGACGCCTGCCACCTGCCGCCGTGGTTTCGCCCATACACCAATCTCGACGTCGTGGGCGTGGAGCTGGGCGGCGCGGTCAAGAACGTGATCGCGCTGGCCGTCGGCGTCGCCGTGGGCATGGGCATGGGCGACAACGTGGCCGCCATGATGATCACCCGTGGGCTGGCCGAGATCTCCCGGCTCGGCGCGGCGCTCGGCGCCGACCCCCACACCTTCTCCGGCCTGGCCGGCATGGGCGACCTGGTGGCCACCTGCACCTCACCGCTGTCGCGCAACCGCACGTTCGGCGAGAACCTGGGCCGCGGCATGACCCTGGAAGAGGTGATCGCCGCGACGCGCCAGACGGCAGAAGGCGTCAAGTCCTGCGAGTCGGTACTGGAGCTGGCGCGCAAGCACGACGTCGAAATGCCGATCACCGAGGTCGTCGTGGGTGTCGTGCACGACGGCATGTCGCCCAGGGAAGCGGGGATGTTGCTGATGTCGCGCTCGCCCAAACCCGAGCGTTACGGCGTCTGAGCGGCTGTCTCCGGTAGATTCGGACACCATGAGCAAGCCACGCGTCGCCGTCGTATTCGGAGGTCGCAATTCCGAGCACGCCGTCTCCCTCATGGGGGCGGGCAGTGTTCTGGACGCGATCGACAGGACCAAGTACGAGGTGATCCCGATCGGGATCGCCCAGGACGGCAGGTGGGTGCTCGCCACAGGCAGCCAGCGCTTCGCCATCGAGGCGGGCGAGCTCCCCGTGGTCGACACCTCGGGGGCCGCGCTCGCCCTGCCCGCCGACGGCGGTTCGCTGGTGGCCTACGACCCCGGCAGCATCCCGGTGGAACTGGGCTCCGTCGACGTGGTCTTCCCGGTGATGCACGGCCCGTTCGCCGAGGACGGCACCATCCAGGGACTGCTGGAGATGGCCGGGGTCCGCTATGTCGGCTCCGGTGTGCTGGCCAGCGCGGTCGGCATGGACAAGGCGTACATGAAGACGGTCATGGCCGCCGCCGGGCTGCCCGTCGGCCGCTACGTCGTCGTACGCGACCGCGACTGGCGGCTCGACCGCGACCGGGTGCTCAAGGAGGCCGAGGAGCTCGGCTGGCCGGTGTTCGTCAAGCCGGCCCGCGCCGGCTCCTCCCAGGGCATCTCCAAGGCGCACGACCGCGCCTCGCTGGAGGCGGCCGTCGAGGCCGCCCGCGCGCACGACCCCAAGGTGCTCATCGAGGCCGCGATCGTCGGCCGCGAGATCGAGTGCGCGGTGCTGGAGTCGCTGGACGACGATCCCCCCGCCGCCTCGCGGCCCGGCGAGGTACAGATCGAGGGCGGGCAGGCGTTCTTCGACTTCGAGGCCAAGTACTACCCCGACCAGATGTCGCTGACCGTGCCCGCCGACATCCCGGCCGAGGTGGCAGAGGAACTGCGCGCCATGGCGGTGCGCGCGTTCGAGACGCTGGAGTGCGAGGGCCTGGCGCGGGTCGACTTCTTCTACACGGCCGAGGGCAAGCTGATCTTCAACGAGATCAACACGATGCCCGGCTTCACCTCGCTGTCGGTGGCGCCGCAGCTCTGGGCCGCCTCCGGGCTCGACTACCCGGCGCTGGTGGACCGGCTGGTGCGGCTGGCGCTGCGCCGTTCACCCGGTCTTCGCTGAGGTGACCCGGCCGATCGCCCCGGACAGCCGCGCGAGGATCTCCGGGGCGACGTGCCCGGCCGCGATCGTGGTCTCGACATAGGCCACGTCGGTGATCGCGGTGAACAACGTGCTCCGGTCCGGGTCGGCGAACCAGCCGACCCCGTCGATCTCCTGCAACTGGTCGGTCGGCGCCATCCTGGCCGGCCGTCCGACGCCGCAGCGCACCGCGATCTCGCCCTCGCCCCAGACGGCGACGTAGGGCGACTCTGGGCTGGAGGTGGTGCGCTCCTTGCCGCCCAGCGTCTGGGGCAGGAGCGGGCCGAGCTTGGCGCACGCCGTGGCCGCCGCACCCTGCGGCGCGGGCGGTTCCATCTGTACGGCGCCGCCGCATCCGGAGACAACCAGCAGGACGAGGAGGACGGCGGCGGCGCGCATGAGGGAAAGGCTCTCTGGCTCTAGATGTGGACGATCGGGCACGTAAGAGTACGTGTGATTCCCTCCACCGCCTGAATCTGCGCCACGACCAGTTTGCCGAGCTCATCGACGTTGCGGGCCTCCGCGCGCACGATCACGTCGTAGGGGCCGGTCACGTCCTCGGCCTGCGTGACCCCGGCGATGCCGGCGATCTCGCGGGCCACGGTCGCGGCCTTGCCCACTTCGGTCTGAATAAGGATGTAGGCCTGCACCATGACGTCCTCCAGGGCGAATTGGATCAGCGCCGAAGGGCCACCGTACCCTTTCCCGGCCGGTGTGCGGGAGTGTGGCCGGTCGCCCGGGTTCGCACCTGCGTGACCCGGCGTGTCCTGCGTGTGATTCAGCATACGTAGGCACCCTGGCGGGCAGGTGAAGCAGGCCTCCACATACCGTGTTTGCACAGGAGGTGCACCATTAGAGTCGGAAATTTCGGTGAGTTTAGGGTTATATCCCGAATCTCCGGACAGTTGCCCCAGGGGCCCGGCGTACTGCTCGGCCCCGGAGACGACGCGGCCGTCGTCACCGCGCCCGACGGCCGGGTCGTCGTCTCCACGGACCTCCTCGTGGAGGGCCGCCACTTCCGCCGCGACTGGTCCTCCGGCTACGACGTCGGCCGCAAGGCCGCCGCCCAGAACCTCGCCGACATAGCCGCCATGGGCGCCACCCCCACCTCCATGGTCGTCGCCCTGGGCATGCCCGCCGACCTCCCCCTGTCCTGGGTGGACGAACTGACGCTGGGCTTCCGGGACGAGTGCGCCCTGGTCGGCGCGTCGGTAGTCGGCGGCGACCTGGCCCGCTCCGACACAGTGGTCATAGGCGTAACCGCCCTGGGCACCTTGTCCGGCCAGGCCCCGGTAACCCGCTCCGGCGCGAAGCCCGGCCACCTGGTCGCCATATCCGGCCGCCTGGGCCACGCCGCCGCCGGCCTGGCCCTCCTGGAATCCGGCCACCTCCCCACCCCCGAGCCCACGACCCCACCTGCTGCCACCCCCGCTCCCACGAGCCCACCCACTCCCGGGTCCACGACCCCACCCCTCGCCACTCCCGCCCCCACTCCGTGGGCCGCCAACACATCACCCTCCGCCCCGGACCCCACCGAACCCGCTTCCGAGCTAGCGGATCCGGCCTCCACCCCCAAGGGCGACGCCTCCGCCGCCGCGGCCTCCGCGCCCGCCACCCCCGGCTCCACGTCCACCGGCTCCGCGTCCACGGGCACCGGCTCCTCTGTTCCCGGTGTTGCGGGGTCGGGGCGTGCCGGCGCTTGGTCGGCCGGCTCGGGCTCGCGTGGCGCCGCTTCCCATGCGGTTGTGTCCGGGGAGGCGGGGGCTGGAGCGGTGGGGGTGGAAGGGCTGTTGCTGGAGGCTGTGGAGGGGCATCGGCGGCCTCGCCCGCCGTACCGGAGCGGGCCTGAGGCGGCGCGGCTCGGGGCGAGCGCGATGATGGACGTCAGCGACGGCCTCCTCCAGGACCTGGGGCACATCGCGAAGGCGAGCGGCGTGCGGATCGTGCTGGATCCGGCCGCGTTCGCGGTGGACGAGCCGGTGCTGGCCGCCGCCAAGGAACTCGGGGCCGACCCGCTCGACTGGGTACTGGCCGGGGGTGAGGATCACGCGCTGGTGGCGGTGTTCCCTCCGGAGGTACGGCTGCCGCCCGAGTGGCGAATCGTGGGCCGGATCGAGGCGGGCGAGGGCGTCACGGTTACGGGGCGTGACGATGGACCACGGGGTTGGGACCACTTCCAGGGATGACTTGTCCCGTTTTACGTAAAATTTTCAGGGAATGAGTAGTGACTCCCGTGAAAGCTGTGACAAAGGCGTAGTAAAGGTGTTATGAAGATTGGCGGCCACTGTAACCGGCAGAAAGGGCAGCCATGGGCCGCCACGGCACAGGTGGATCCGATGACGGCAGTGATTGGGGGATGAGCAGGCCGGACGACTCACAGGAGGAGGACCTCAGGTCCACCACCGATCCAGCCGCCGCCTGGTCAGCAGCCCCGGATCCTTCGGCCACCAGCTCCTTCTTCGCCATCAACGACCAGGAACCGGGCTGGCCGGCACCCCCGGACCAACTAGAGGTCACGGGCCAATGGTCCCCACAACCGGGCACCCGCCCCGGCCACCCCACGGGCGACCCCACGATGGGCCGCCCCGGCGCGGACCCGATGGCGGGCCACCCTGGCATGGACCCGATGGCAGGCCGCCCCGGCATGGACCCGATGGCAGGCCGACCCGGCCCCGGCCCGATGGACGGACCCGCTCACACGGGCCCGATCCCCGGAGGCGCGGGCATGGGCGCCGCATCAGGTCATCCCGGCACAGGCTCGACACCCGGCTATCCCGCCGGTGACCCCACGATGGGCCACCCTGGCGCGGACCCGATGGCGGGCCGCCCGGGCATGGACCCGATGGCGGGTCGCTCTGGCGTGGACCCGATGGCGGGGCGGTCCGGGGGTGGTTCGGTGATCGGGGCCTCTGGGACGGATCCGTTCGAGACCACCGGGGCCTTTACCCGTCCCGACGCCTTCGACGGCTTTCAGGGGGCGGCTCCCGGGCAAGGGCCCGCCGGGCGTACCCCTGAGCCGTTTGAGACCACGGGGGCCTTCGCTCCGCCGCCTCAGTCCTCCGCCCCTGGACCTTTCGATCGGTCGGTAGGTGGCGGGGTCTTTGAGCGGCCGCACGACGAGACCCAGCGCTTCGGCGAGCGGCCCGGGAGCGACGGGAACACGGCGGCCTTCCCGTCGGACCCCTTCGCGGGGCAACCCCCAGCAGCGGGCCAACCGCCTCTCGCGGGCCAACCCCCGGCCGCTGGCCAACCGCCGATCGCGGGGCAGCCGCCCTTTGCGGGGCAGGACGGCTCCGGTCCCTTCCCGGGCCAAGGGCGTCCCGCCTCGGACCCGTTCGCGGCGCAACCGCCGGATCCGTTCGCGGCCCAGGACGACGCCACGGCGCAGCACACCGGCCCCCAGCCCTGGGACACCGGCGGCATGCCGCCCGAACCCGGCGACATCAAGGTGGCCGGGTCCCCGACCGTCGTCTCGCCGATGCCCGCCTGGGCCGAGAGCAATGACGGCTTCCTGGGTTCTGGCTGGTCGTCCGAGGGTGACCTGCCCCAGGAACCCCAGGGCAAGAGCAAGCGCGGCCGCCGCAAGCCGCCGCCCCGTGGTGACGACCTGCCCGGCGGGCCGCCGTCCGGTGGCAGGGCGCGGGTGGCGCTGTTGTCGGTCGCGGCCGTGGCCGTGGTGCTCGGCGGTACGGTGGCCGGCGTCAAGATGATGGGCGCCTCCGGCGAATGCAAGCAGGGGAGTTGCGCGGCCGTCCAGCAGTCGGGGAACAACGGCCAGCCCGTTCCGTCGGTCAGCGATCCGGGTCCCGGCGAGGGGGAACCGGATGAGGAGCAGGTGACGGAAGAGCCCGAGGAGGCGACGCCTTCGGAGTCGAAGCGGCCGACGCCGACGTTCAGCGCGCGTGCGCCCCGCCGTACCCCGACTCCCAAGCCCACCCCGACCAAGACGAAGCAGAAGAAGACCACGCAGCCCACCGAGGACGCCGAGCCCACGCCGCAGTCCACGGTGACCGAGGAGCCGACCTCGGAGCCGACCAGTACGGCGGAGCCGAGCTCGGGCACCTTCCCGACCGACGCCGGGGTGCCGAACCCGCAGAACACGCAGTCCTCGGGCCTCAGGCAGGCACCGGGCGGCAGCGCGGTGAACATGCGGTTCGACGTCACGAAGCAGGGCCTCACCAGCTACCGGGCGAGTGTCGACGTGGTCAACGCCTCCACCGAGACGATGGGCGGCCTCACCGTGTCGCTGCCGGTCTCCGGCCGGGTCACGGACGTGGACGGCGCCGGCTGGACCCAGGACGGCCAGCTGCTGATCATCGACGTCTCCCAGTCGCTGGCGACCGGCGCGACGGCGAGCGTGACGTTCACCGCGATCGGCAAGGGCAAGGCGCCGGAGAGCTGCGGGCTGGTCGGCGGGGAGTGCTCACTCAGCTGAATGATTGGATGGGGGACATGACGGTTGTGACCCCTCCACGCGTCCTGACCGTCGCCGGATCCGACTCCGGCGGCGGTGCGGGCATCCAGGCCGATCTGAAGACCATGCTCGCCCACGGCGTGCACGGCATGAGCGTCATCGCCGCGGTCACCGCGCAGAACTCCATGGGCGTCCAGGGCTACTGGGAGCTGCCGCCGGAGGCCGTACGCGCGCAGCTCGACTCCGTGCTGGGTGACATCGGCGCGCAGGCCGTCAAGACCGGCATGCTGGCCTCGCCCGCGCTGGTCGAGCTGGTCGCCGAGGTGCTCGGCGAATACGACGCGCCCACGGTGGTGGACCCGGTCGGCGTCTCCAAGCACGGCGACACGCTGCTCGTGCCCGAGGCCGTGGAGTCGCTCAAGACGCGGCTGCTGCCGGTGGCCACCGTGGTCACGCCCAACCTCTGGGAGGTCGAGCAGCTCACGTCGGTGAAGGTCGAGGACGAGGACGGCCTGCGCCGCGCCGCCGACGCGATCCTGGAGCTGGGGCCCACCTGGGCGCTCATCAAGGGCGGCCACCTGCCGGGCGAACCCGTCGACCTGCTGACCGACGGCACCGCCGAATACCGGTTCCGCGCCGAACGCCACGACAACCGCCACACCCACGGCACCGGCTGCACGCTGGCCTCCGCCATCGCCTCCCACCTGGCCCAGGGCGAGGAGATGCCGGTCGCGGTGGCCAAGGCGAAGGAGTACGTGACCGGCGCCATCGCACGCGGCTTCCCGCTGGGCGACGGCATCGGCCCGGTCGACCACGCATGGGAATGGCGCGCACGGTCCGCTCCAACGCGCTGACGGCCGGACATCACGAAAGCCCGGCGCTCTAGGGGTGCGCCGGGCTTCTGCGAGAAAAGTTGGGTTAGCGGGTGACCTTGCCCGCCTTGATGCACGAGGTGCACACGTTCAGCTTCTTCGGCGTGCCGCCGATGACCGCGCGAACCGTCTGGATGTTGGGGTTCCAACGACGACGGGTGCGGCGGTGCGAGTGGGACACGTTGTTGCCGAAGGTCGGCCCCTTGCGGCAGACATCGCAGACGGAAGCCACGGTATCGCTCCTTAAAACAGTCGATGTAGCCCTGTCCGCTGATGCATTCCGGGCGGAGGGCATGCCGGGACAACCGGCTAGCCAGACGAGAATATCTGATCCGCACCAGTGGGCGCGAACTCAGCACTGGACGCCCCGGCGAACGGGGATATTCTCCTCCATTAACGGTAGCGCATTCACGGAGGTCGGATCGCCCACATGCAGGTCTTGGAGCCGCCCGCGGTGCGGCGTTGGTCACGGCTGGCGGCGGACTCGCTGGGCCGGGCCAGGGCGGAGATCGACGCGCTCAACGTCTTCCCCGTCGCGGACGGTGACACGGGCACCAACCTGTACCTGACCATGCTGTCGGCCGCCGAGGCGGTCGAGTCGCTGCCCGACGACGTGGACGGGGCCGTGGTCTGGCAGACCCTCTCCTACGGCGCGATGGTCGGCGCCCGCGGCAACTCCGGCGTCATCGTCAGCCAGGCGCTGCGCGGGCTGGCCGAGGTGCTGAAGGGCGGCTCCGACCTGCGGACGGCGCTGGTCAGGGCGGCCGAGCTGGCCAGGCAGGCGGTGGCCAGGCCCGTCGAGGGGACCGTGCTCAGCGTGCTGTCGGCCGTGGCGGTAGCCGTACACGATCTGGACGGTGACCTCGAAGAGGTCGCCAGGCGGGCGGCGGGGCAGGCGCGGGCGGCGCTCAGGCGCACCCCCGAGCAGCTCGACGTGCTGGCGCGCAGCGGCGTGGTGGACGCGGGCGGGGCCGGGCTGGCGATCATCCTGGAGTCGCTGGAGGCGGTGATCACCGGCACCCACACGCGGCGCTTCGAGGTGCCCGCCCCGACCGGGCGCGTGACGCCGATGGCCGAGGTGGGCGCGGGCTACGAGGTGATGTACCTGCTCGACGCCGAGGACGAGGCGGTGGCCGGGCTGCGCGCCGAGCTCGACGCCATGGGCGACTCGCTGGTCGTGGTCGGCGGCGACGGGCTGTGGAACGTCCACGTGCATGTCGAGGAGGCCGGTCCGGCGATCGAGGCGGCGCTGAAGGCGGGACGCCCGCACCGGATCAGGGTGACCTACCTCGCCGAGCGTACGCACAGAGGCGGCGCCGGCAGGGGCGTGGTGGCGGTCGCGGCGGGCGACGGGATCGCGGCGCTGTTCGAGGAGTGCGGGGCCGTCGTGGTACGCCGCGAGCCCGGCACCAGCCCCTCCCTGCCCGAGATGCTGGCCGCGATCCGTGAGGCGGGCGGCGAGGTCACGGTGCTGCCGAACGACGAGAGCGTGGGCGACGTGGCCGCCGCCGCGGCGGAGATCGCCCGCGAGGACGGCGTCACGGTCAGCGTGCTGCCCACCAAGGCCACCGTGCAGGGGCTGGCGGCGCTGGCCGTCCACGACCCGCTGCGCCGCTTCGACGACGACGTGGTCGCGATGACCGACGCCGCGGGACACACCCGCCACGGCCACATCACCGTCGCCGACCGCGAGGCCGTCACCAGCGCGGGCCTGTGCCGTCCCGGCGACGTGCTCGGCCTGATCGACGGCGACGTCGTGCACATCGGCGCCGCGCTCGACGAGGTCGCCACGCTCGTCGTGGACCGGATGCTGGCGGGCGGCGGCGAGCTCGTGACCCTCGTCACGGGCAAGGATGCTCCGGTACGGCTCGCGCCGCACGTGGAGCGGCACCTGTCCACGTCCCGCCCCGACGCCGACCTGGTCGTTTACCCCGGCGGCCAGGGCGGCTACCCACTGCTCATCGGCGTGGAATGATTCCTGTCGGTCACACGCGGTAGAACATATGACCGTGAGCCGATTCGACGAGCCGTTGACCAAGGCGCTCGACCCGAAGACAGCCAAGCTCCTGCACAGCGTGCTCGGCCTGGAGACGGTGGGCGACCTGCTGCGCCACTATCCGCGCCGCTACGCCGAGCGCGGCGAACTGACCTCGCTCGACATGCTGGAGGTCGACGAGCACGTCACCGTGGTCGGCGAGGTCACCCGCGCCATGCGCAAGCCCATGCGCAACCGCGGCGGCACCTGGCTGGAGGTCGAGGTCGTCGACGGCACCGGCAAAAAGATCTACCTGTCGTTCTTCGGCAAGGGCTCCCACGTGGCCGAGTCCCGCCTGAAGCCGGGCAGACGCGGCATGTTCGCCGGAAAGGTCGGCGCGTTCGGCTCCCGCGCCACCCCGCGCTGGCAGCTGACGCACCCCGAGTTCGAGCTGTTCGACGAGAGCGAGACCAGCGCGGAGGAGTTCTCCACCGCGCCGGTGCCGATCTACCCGGCGGGCAAGGACCTCACCCCCTGGGCGATCAGGCGCGCGATCGGCATCGTGCTCGACACGCTCGGCCCGCTCGACGACCCGCTGCCCGCCGGCCTGCGCGCCCGCCACGGCCTGGCCGACCTCGGCGACGCGCTGGTGGCCATCCACCGGCCGAAGGACTTCGGCGAGGTGCACCGGGCGCGCGACCGGCTGAAGTTCGACGAGGCGTTCGTGCTCCAGGCCGTATTGCTGCAGCGCAGGCAGGCCGCGACCGCGTGGCCGGCCAAGCCGCGTCCGCGCAGCTCCGGGGGCATGCTCGACGACTTCGACGCCCGCCTGCCGTTCTCCCTGACCGAGGGCCAGGCCGCGGTGGGCGAGGAGATCGCCGCCGACCTCGCCCTGCCCCACCCGATGCACCGCCTGCTCCAGGGCGAGGTCGGCGCGGGCAAGACGGTGGTGGCGCTGCGCGCGATGCTCCAGGTCGTCGACGCGGGCGGCCAGGCCGTCCTGCTCGCCCCCACCGAAGTACTGGCCCAGCAACACCACCGCTCCATCACCGCGATGCTCGGCGACCTCGCCACCGGCGGCATGTTCGGCGGCACCGCGGTCACCCTGCTCACCGGCTCCATGGGCGCGGCGGCCCGCCGCGCGGCCCTCCTCGACGCGGCCTCCGGTACGGCCGGCATCGTCGTCGGCACGCACGCCCTGCTCCAGGAGCACGTGCAGTTCGCCGACCTGGGCCTGGTCGTCGTCGACGAGCAGCACCGCTTCGGCGTCGAGCAGCGCGACGCCCTGCGCGAGAAGGCCGGCGGCGGCAGGCCCCACGTCCTGGTGATGACCGCCACCCCGATCCCGCGCACGGTCGCCATGACCGTCTTCGGCGACCTGGAGGTCTCCACGCTGTCGCAGCTCCCCTCGGGCCGCGCCCCGATCACCACCCACGTGGTTCCGGCGGCCGAGAAGCCCCACTTCCTGGAACGCACGTGGCAGCGCGTGCGGGAGGAGGTCGGCCTGGGCCGCCAGGCATACATCGTCTGCCCGCGCATCGGTGACCTGGAGGGCGACGAGGGCGACCTGGAGTCGGTGCCGCCGTCCGACGAGGAACGCCGGCCCCCGCTGGCGGTCCTGGAGGTGGCCGAGATGCTGGCCGAGGGCCCGCTGCACGGCCTGCGCCTGGAGGTGCTCCACGGCAAACTGCCGCCGGAGGAGAAGGACGCGGTCATGCGCGCCTTCACCCGAGGCGAGGTCGACGTGCTGGTGGCCACGACGGTCATCGAAGTGGGCGTGGACGTGCCCAACTCCTCCGTCATGATCATCATGGACGCCGACCGGTTCGGCGTCTCCCAGCTCCACCAGCTCCGCGGCCGGGTCGGCAGAGGCGGCCTGCCGGGTTTGTGCCTCCTGATCTCGGAGTTCCCCGAGGGCACCCCGGCCAGGGCCCGCCTGGACGCGGTCGCCTCAACCCTGGACGGCTTCGAACTGTCCCGCGTCGACCTGGAACAACGCCGCGAGGGCGACGTCCTGGGCGCGGCCCAGTCCGGCAAGCGCTCATCGCTGAAGATGCTCCAGTTGCTACGCGACGAGGACGTCATCGAAACCGCCCGAGCCGAGGCGGCCGCCTTCCTGGAAAAGGACCCCGCCCTGACGTCCCACGAGGGCCTACGAGCCGAAATAGCCCGCCTCCTGGCCGACGAAAAAGCCACCTACCTAGAAAAGACCTAACCCCCCAACCCCGGCCACCGGGCGCCGTGGGGCGGATCGGGACGGCATGCACGTAGCGCCAGGAAGCCCTGACAGGCGACACCACGCCCAGAGAGCAGCCAAGCCGCCGGCACGGCCAGAGGAGGCCGTGTGGGCGCTTGGGTCGTGTGCGGTGGTGGAAAGGGGCCTTGAGGGCCGGACGGCGGCCCCGGGGCGTTGAGCGGGCGGTGGGGCACGGTGGGTGGTGCACGTATGGCCGTTGCGGCGGGGACCACGTGCGACGTGAGAAGCGACCCCCACGATCGGCGGAAACCCACGATGGCGGGTGGTGGTCACCCGGCTTGCCGTAACGGCGAAAGGGCGTGAAGAAACGACGAGCACGCCGAAAGCCTGAGAAAGCGAAAAGGCCCAGCGGCGGGGACGGCCTCCCCCCGAATGCCGTCCCCGGCTGGGCCCACCCTCGGGTCAGGTGCCGAGGGATCCGGCGTGCGGAAGGGCTCACGATCACGCCGGTCGGCCTCCATTTGGGTCACCTCGAAGGCCGCAGTCATCATCATGCGGGCCCGCCCGCCCCAAGGGAACGACCCTTGCGCAGTCGAGGCCGACACTTGTCCACTCTTGACCTGCGGTGACATGGGGAACAATGGCCCTCATGACTCGGATCATCGCGGGGAGCGCGGGTGGGCGTCGGCTGGCGGTTCCGCCGGGGCGCGGGACGCGACCTACCAGCGACAGGGCAAGGGAAGGGATCTTCTCTACCCTCGGTTCACTTCACTGGCTGGACGGGGCGCGGGTGATGGATCTGTTCGCGGGTTCCGGGGCGGTCGGGCTGGAGGCTCTGTCGCGCGGGGCCGTCCACGCGCTGCTGGTGGAGTCGGACGCGAAGGCGGCCCGGACGATCAGGGCGAACGTCGCGGCGCTCGGGCTGGACGGCGCTCAGGTGGTGCACGACCGGGTGGAGCGGGTGCTGGCCAAGCCGGGGGAGGAGCCTTATGACGTGGTGTTCGCGGATCCGCCCTATGCGGTGGCGGATGACGAGGTTCTGGAGGTTCTGGCCCGGCTCAGGGACAACGGCTGGCTGGCGGAGGACGCCCTGATCGCGGTTGAACGCGAGAGCAGGGGAAATGCCCTGGTATGGCCGGAAGGCTACGTTGAGGAGAGGGTCCGTCGATATGGTGAAGCGTCCGTTTGGTACGGTCGCGCCGCCAGGGACCCGTAAGCCTGGGAGGGCATCTTGCGGCGCGTTGTCTGCCCGGGGTCGTTCGACCCCATCACCAACGGTCATCTCGACATCATCGGCCGGTCCGCCCGGCTCTACGACGAGGTGACCGTCGCGGTGCTCATCAACATCGAGAAGAGCAGCCTGTTCACGGTCGACGAGCGGATCGACGTCCTGCAGACCGTGACCAAGGAGTATCCGAACGTCAAGGTGCGGAAGTTCCACGGCCTGCTGGTCGACTTCTGCAAGGAGAACGACATCCCCGCGATCGTCAAGGGCATCCGGGTGGTCAGCGACTTCGACTACGAGCTGCAGATGGCGCAGCTCAACTATCGCCTGTCCGGGGTCGAGACGCTGTTCATGCCGACCAACCCCGAGTACTCTTTCCTCTCGTCCAGCAGGGTCAAGGAGATCGCCCGCTACGGCGGGGACGTATCCGGCCTGGTCCCGGATCTGGTGCACAAGCTGCTCATCGAGCGGCTCAGGGGCTGACCAGGGCCTGGTATTCTTTCTATTCGGCCTTGTACGACGGCGATCGTTTCGCCATGCCTAGCGAGAGCAAGGATGACTCAGCACCTCGACCCCCGCTCCCCATGGGTGATCTCTACCCACGACCTGGGCAAGCGACCGGGCACGATGCTGGAGCGCCGGCTCTCGCTCCCGGCACCGGCGGATCTCGGCGTCGACATGATCGGTGTCCCCAAGGACGCCGAAGTCGAGCTGGATCTCCGGTTCGAAGCAGTGATGGAAGGCGTGCTCGTCAGTGGCACGGCGCGGGCCCCGCTGGCCGGGGAGTGCGCCCGCTGTCTCGACCCGATCTCCTCGGGCATCGAGGTGGCGCTGCAGGAGCTGTTCTTCTACTCCGACGAGGACGCCTCGGAGGAGGATTCGCTGCTCGACGGGGAACTGCTCGACCTCGAGCCGACGTTCCGCGACGCGGCGGTGCTCGCACTGCCGTTGAGCCCCATGTGCGGTGACGACTGCCAGGGGCTCTGCGTGGAGTGCGGGGCCAGGCTGGCTGACGCCGGCCCGGACCACCGGCACGAGAAGATCGACGTCCGCTGGGCGTCGTTGCAAGGTCTGGTTACCGAGAACGATAACGATCAGGAGAAGTGACGTGGCCGTCCCGAAGCGAAAGATGTCGCGGAGCAACACCCGCGCCCGTCGCTCCCAGTGGAAGACGACTGCTGTCGCGCTGGTGAGCTGCCCGCAGTGCCGTTCGCCGAAGCAGCCGCACATCGCCTGCCCGAGCTGCGGTACGTACAACCGCCGTCAGGTCGTCGAGCCGTCTGCCTGATTCGCAGAGTTGACGTGATGCCGACCGGGTGCAATTGTGCCCCGGTCGGCGTTAACGTCTGAGATGCGTGCGGTGGCGGTTCGCCCGCGGCCGTGGTGGACGCCGGGACACCATCCCCGACGCCCACCACGTTTTCGGGCATCTTCCACAGCCATCGCGCCATGTGAAGGTGTCCGAGGAGGAAACACGTGGGCGCAGGTCCCAAGCCGGTGGCCGTGGAGGTCGCCAGAGACGAACTGGAACGAGTCCTTTCCGCACGACTCGCTTCCGACATCCTTGAGCGGGCGCTGACGCACCGCTCCTACGCGTACGAGAACGGCGGCCTGCCCACCAACGAGCGCCTGGAGTTCCTGGGCGACTCGGTGCTGGGCCTGGTCGTCACCGATACGCTCTACCGCAACCACCCCGATCTGCCCGAGGGCCAGCTGGCCAAGCTGCGGGCCGCGGTGGTCAACATGCGCGCGCTGGCCGACGTGGCCAGGTCCCTGGGCCTGGGCCGCTTCCTTCGCCTCGGCAGGGGCGAGGAGGGCACCGGCGGGCGCGACAAGTCGTCCATCCTGGCCGACACGCTGGAGGCGCTGATCGGCGCGATCTACGTGGACAAGGGCCTGGAAGAGGCCTTCCGCGTCGTGCACGTGCTGTTCGATCCGCTGATCGTGCGCTCGGCCTCGCTGGGCGCCGGCCTCGACTGGAAGACCTCGCTGCAGGAGCTGACCGCCTCGGAGGCACTCGGCGTGCCCGAGTACCACGTCGAGGAGAGCGGCCCCGACCACGCCAAGTCGTTCACCGCTGTGGTGCGCGTGGGCGGCGAGTCCTACGGCTCGGGCACCGGTCGCAGCAAGAAGGAGGCCGAGCAGCAGGCGGCCGAGGCGGCCTGGACCCGCATCAGGGCGCGTCGCGAGCAGCGCGAGAGCCAGCCGGCCGGTTAGGGATGCCCGAACTGCCCGAGGTCGAGGTCGTCCGCCGCGGCCTCGCGGAATGGGTCACCGGGCGGGAGATCGCCGACGCCGAGGTGCTGCATCCTCGCGCCGTCCGGCGGCACCTGCCCGGGGCCGACGAGTTCGCCTCGCGGCTGAAGGGCCGCACGATCGTCTCGGCCGAGCGCCGCGGCAAGTACCTGTGGCTGCCGCTCGGCCCCGACGACGCGCTCATGGCCCACCTGGGGATGAGCGGCCAGCTGCTCGTGGTGCGCCCGGACTCGCCGCTGGAGAAGCATCTGCGCGTACGGCTGCGCTTCGCCGACGGCGGCCCCGACCTGCGCTTCGTCGACCAGCGCACGTTCGGCCACGTCATGGTCACGCCGATGTCCGGCGGAGTCCCCGAGCCGATCGCGCACATCGCGCCCGACCCGTTCGAGGACTCCTTCGCCGACGCGGTCTTCGCCCGCAAGCTGAAGGCGAAGAACACCGAGGTCAAGCGGGCGCTGCTCGACCAGTCGCTGATCAGCGGCGTCGGCAACATCTACGCCGACGAGGCGCTGTGGCTGGCCAAGCTCCACTGGGCCCGCTCGACCAGGACCCTCACCCAGCCCAAGATCACCGAGCTGCTCGCCGGGGTGCGCGCGGTCATGAGCTCCGCCCTGGCGCAGGGCGGCACGTCCTTCGACAGCCTCTACGTCAACGTCAACGGCGAGAGCGGCTACTTCGAGCGCTCCCTGGAGGCCTACGGCAGGCGCGACCTGCCCTGCTCGCGGTGCGGCACCCCGATCAGGCGTGACCCGTTCATGAACCGCTCGTCCTACTCCTGCCCGACGTGCCAGCGTAAGCCGCGCTGAGCACGGCCATCACCGTCGCGAACCACAGCACGGCCGGCAGCGAAACGCCGTCCACGATGCGCCCGCCGACCAGCGCGCCGGCGGCGATGGTGGCGTTGAACACCGACGACACCCAGGCCATGCCGGACTCGCCGCCGCCCGCCTTGATCATCCAGAGCTGGCTGGTGACGGAGACGCCGCCGTAGGCCATGCCCCACAGCACGACCAGGAGAAGCGGGTCGCTCGTCAGGGGCAGTGCCGCGGTGGCCACGGCGATGAGCAGGGTCAGCGTGATGATCACCTGCTTGGGCCGCGTGGCGGCGAGCGCGCCCGCGGCGAAGTTGCCCGCCACGCCGGCCACGCCGTAGGCGAGAAGGGTGAGGCTGATGTTGGCGCCGCTCTGCTCCAGGAACGGCCGGACATAGGTGTACGCGCCGAAGTGGCCGATCACGACCACGCCGATGACGATCAGCACGGCCCGCATGCCGGGGTCGCGCCAGACGCCGCCCAGGCTCACCGTGCTCTCGGCGGGCAGCGGTGGCAGCAGGACCAGGAGCGCCGCGGTGACGACCAGGGCGAGCAGCGCCATCACCCCGAACGCCCAGCGCCAGTCGGCCATGGAGGCGATCAGGGTGCCCGTGGGGACGCCGAGCACGGAGGCCACGGAGACGCCACCCGCGATCATGGCGGTGGCCCGGCCCACGGAGCCCGGCGGCACCAGCCGTACGGCCAGGCTCGCGGCGAAGGCCCAGTAGCCGCCGATGCTCACGCCGGTCACCACCCGGGCCGCCATCATCACCGTGAAGTTGGGCGCGAGCGCCGCCACCACGTTGGACAGCACCAGCAGCGCCATGAGCCCGGCCAGCAGCATGCGCCGGTCGAGCCCGCGTACGCTCATGGCCAGCACGGGCGCGGCCACCGCGGCGACCAGGCCGGGCGCCGACATGGTCAGCCCGGCGACGCCGGTGGAAACTCCCATCGCGCCGCTGATCGGCGTCAGCAGCCCGATGGGCATCATCTCGCTGGTCACCACGATGAAAATGCCCACGGCCGTGGCGAGGACGGCGGGCCAATATGCCCGGGATGTGTCAATCGTCGTCATGGTCCAAGCCTGTGAACGAGCGCACGCGGGAACAATGCCGAAGATCGAATCCTTGGTTTAGCTGGACTAAGGAGTGCCGTGGAGTTCAGACAGCTGGAGACGTTCGTCGTGGTGAGCGAGGAGCTCCATTTCGCCAAGGCCGCCGAGCGGCTGTACCTGTCTCCCGGCCGGGTCAGCCAGATCGTCCGCTCGCTGGAGGACTCGATCGGCGCCCGGCTCTTCGAGCGGACGAGCCGCCGGGTGCGGCTGACCCCGCTGGGCGAGCGATTCCTCGCCGACGTACGCCCCGCCTTCGAGGGGCTGCACGGCGCGGTGAACCGCGCCAGATCGGCCGCCAGGAGCGTGTACGGCGTGCTGCGGGTCGGATTCCTCAGCACGCCGGGCGAGGTCGTCACCGGGGCGGTGCGCGCCTTCGAGCACCGTTTCCCCGAGTGCGCGGTCGAGCTGGTCGAGGTCCCGCTGTCCGATCCGTTCGGCAAGGTGCGCGAGGGTGTGGTGGATCTCACGTTCACGCTGCTTCCGGTCGCCGAGCCCGACCTGGAGACGAGCGTGGCGCTGAACCGGGTGCCGATGCAACTGGCCCTGTCGCCGGCGCATCCGCTGGCCGGGCGCGTGTCCATCGACGCAGAGGAGCTGGCCGGAGTGCCGCTGGTCGGGGTGGAGGGCCCGGCGCCGCGCTGCTGGAGGGAGCTGACGGCCCCGGTGACGACGCCCGGCGGCCTGCCCATCCCGTCGGCCGGAGAGGTTTCCACGAGCCAGGAGGGCCTGACCGAGGTCGCGCTGAACCGCGGGAGCATGTTGTTCTGCACCCCGACGGCGGCCTATCTGGGGCGCGACGACGTCACGTTCGTGCCGGTCACGGGCCTGCCGGACTCGGTGCTCGGCCTGGTGTGGCAGCGTACGAGGCGCACGACGGCGATCACCGCGTTCGCTGAGCTGGCTGCCGACCGAAATGCCGGAGAAGTGGCAGTAAATCTACAGAGAGTGACCGGATGAATGGGCGATGACACGCGGCTGACGGCCTGGGTAAGGGGTCGTGTCCAGGGTGTCGGCTTCCGCTGGTGGACCCGCGCGCGGGCGCTTGAGCTGGGGCTGGCCGGGTGGGCGCGCAACATGGACGACGGCCGGGTGGAGGTCGTCGCGGAGGGGTCCAGGGAGTCCTGCGTCAAGCTGCTTGAGCTGCTGCGAGGTTGCGACACGCCGGGCAAGGTGACGGGAGTAGTGGAACGGTGGAGCGAACCCCGAGGTAGTTTGGTTGGGTTTATGGAGAGGTAGACCCTTTCGTTAAACCCCCCAAATAGGGTATATTTGTATGTCGGGAGTGCCCATCGGTGCGTCTCTGCGGTGCGTTCGACTTGACCGCCCACACTGCCGGTGCGACTCTTGTTAGGTACCACGCGCACCCCTCCCGCGGAATAGAAGTGCGCGAACCAGTCTGGTCACTCAGCGTGGAGGACCCTTAACCATGGCGAAGGCTCTACTAGGCCACGTCGGCGGTCCTGACCCTCGGATGGTCTCGGAGATGCGCCGCCTGCAACAGCGTATTCGGGATCTGGAGGCAGAACTCATCCGGCTCCAGGCCCAGAATGACGCTCTTGCGGCGCAGACCCGTGATGAGGCACGGGGCCGTATGCAGGAGCGCGAGCCGGCACTCACCTGAGTGGTCGGAGCGCTACATCTAGGGACGTCTCGGAGAGGCGTCCCTTGCTATTTGTCCACATTTCTGAAGAAGTTCACGTTGGTGGTCCGCGAGTGCGCAGACACGCGCGGATAACCGCCCTCACCCGCCCTGCCGTATCGCAGACTGGTTCTTAGCACGAGCCCAAGGGCAGAGACCAGTAGGCTTTCCGGAACGCGGTCGACGGGAGGGGGTCATCAGGTGTACCTGAAGACCCTCACCCTGCGTGGATTCAAGTCGTTCGCCTCGGCCACCGCACTGCGTTTCGAACCGGGGATCACCTGTGTCGTCGGGCCCAACGGGTCCGGCAAGTCCAATGTCGTCGACGCCCTCGCCTGGGTCATGGGCGAGCACAGCGCCAAGTCGCTGCGCGGCGGCAAGATGGAGGACGTGATCTTCGCCGGCACCTCCAGCCGGCCGCCGCTCGGCCGTGCCGAGGTCACGCTGACGATCGACAACTCCGACGGCGCGCTGCCGATCGACTACACCGAGGTGACGATCAGCCGCCTGATGTTCAGAAGCGGCCAGTCCGAGTACGCCATCAACGGCGACACGTGCCGCCTGCTCGACATCCAGGAGCTGCTGTCCGACTCGGGCATCGGCAGGGAGATGCACGTCATCGTCGGCCAGGGCCAGCTCGACGCCGTGCTCCACGCGGGCCCCGAGGATCGCCGCGCCTTCATCGAAGAGGCCGCCGGCGTGCTCAAGCACCGCAAGCGCAAGGAAAAGGCGCTGCGCAAGCTCGACGCGATGCAGGCCAACCTCACCCGGGCCCAGGACCTCGCCACCGAGCTGCGCCGCCAGCTCAAGCCGCTGGGCCGCCAGGCCGAGATCGCCCGCAAGGCCGCCGTCATCCAGGCCGACCTGCGTGACGCCCGGCTGCGGCTGCTGGCCGACGACGTCGGCATCCTGCGCGACACGCTGCTCAGGGAGGCGGCCGACGAGGCGGCGATCCAGGCCCGCCGTACCCAGGTCGAGACCGAGCTGGCGCAGGGCCAGGAGCGCGAGGCCGCCCTGGAGGAAGCCGAGGCGCAGGCCCAGCCGCGGCTGTCGGCCGCGCAGGAGACCTTCTTCCGGCTGTCCTCCCTGCGCGAGCGCACCTCGGGACTGGAACAGCTCGCCGCGGAACGCCACCGTCACGCCGTCGACGCCGCCGCCATCGAACGGCGTGGCCGCGACCCCGAGGAGCTCGAACGCGAGGCCGCCGAGGCACGCGAGCAGGAGCTCATACTCAATGCCGAGCTGGAGCACGCCCAGGAACTGCTGGAGGAGGCCGTCCAGCGCCGGGCCGAGGCCGAGGCGGAGCTGAGCGGCGAGGAGCAGCGCCTGGCCATGGCCGCCCGCGCCCAGGCCGACCGCCGCGAGGGCCTGGCCAGGCTGCGCGGCAAGGTCGACTCGGCGCGCAGCCGCGCCCGCGCCGCCGACGAGGAGATCGGCCGCCTGGCGCAGGGCGTCTTCGACGCCGCAGAGCGCGAGCGCGCCGGCCGGATGGAGCTCGAGGAGCAGCAGCGCGCCGAGCCCGCCGTCGACCCGGCGCTCGCCGAGGAGCTCGACACCGCGCAGACGCTGGTCGAGGAGGCCAAGGCGGTCGCCGACGAGGCCCGCGCCGCCGTGGAGGAGTCCAGGTCGGGTCTCGACGTCCCGCGCGCGGCCCTGCAGGCCGCGAAATCCGCCGTGGGTACGGCCCGCACCGCCGACCAGCAGGCCCAGAAGGCGGTGGCCGGCCTCCAGGCCCGGCGCGAAGCACTCGAACTCGGCCTGAGCAAGGGCGCCGACGGCGGCGCCGCGCTGCTGGAGGCCGACCTGGCGGGAGTCCAGGGCCCGCTGGCCACCGAGCTGACCGTGGCGCCCGGCGCCGAACTGGCCGTCGCCGCCGTTCTGGGCCCGGTGGCCGAGGCGATCGCGGTGAAGTCGCTCGACACGGCGGTGGAGGCCTTCGAGCTCCTGCGCGCCGGTGACGGCGGCCACGCGACCATCCTGATCGCGGGCGAGAGCCGGGCGGGGTCCCGGCCCGCCCTCGACGCGCGGGGTGTCTGGGCCGCCGATCTGGTGACCGTTCCCGACCATCTCAGAGCCGCCGTCGACCACGTGCTGGCCGGTGTCGTCGTGGTCGACGACCTGGCCGGGGCGAAGGAGCTGGTCGAGCGGCGCCCCGAGCTCAGGGCCGTGACCAGGCAGGGCGACCTGGTGGGCGTCCACCTGGCGGGCGGCGGCGCGGTGGGCGGCTCGTCCGTCCTGCAGATGCGCTCCGCCCTCGACCAGGCCACCGCCGACCTCGACGCCGCCCAGATCACCGCCGAGCGTAGCGCCGCCGGCTTCGAGGCGGCAGTCGAGGCGGAGCACGAGGCCCAGGCCCGGCTCGAAGCCGCCCAGGCCCGCGTCACCGAGGCCCAGACCGCCGTCAGCACCGCCCAGTCCGGCCTCAGCGCCGCCCAGGGCACGCTCGACCAGGTCAGGGGCAGGCAGCGCGAGGCCGACCAGCGCAACGCCGCTGCCGCCAAGCGCCTGGCCCAGCTGGAGGCCGCCGCCGAGGCCGCCGCCGCCGAGGCCGCCCGCCTGGCCAAGAGCGTCGCCACCGCCGAGGAGGCGCGGGCCGAGGCGCTGGAAGAGGTGGCCGAGCTGGAGATCCGGCTGGCCGAGGCGGAGTACGCGGGCGAGCTGGAGTCCGAGCCCACCACCGACACCCGCGACGAGCTGGCCGAGGCCACCAACCTCGCCAGGCAGCGCGAGATGGAGACCCGCCTGCAGGTCCGCACGGCGGAGGAGCGGGTCAAGGGCATCGAGGGCCGGGCCGACGGCCTGGTGCGGGCCGCCGAGCGCGAGCGTCAGGAGCGCGCTCAGGCCGCCGCGCAGCGGGCCAGGCGCCGCAGGCAGGCCGTCGTGGCCGAGGCCGTGGCCAAGGGCGCCAAGCGGGTGCTCGGGGCGCTGGCCGGCTCGATCGAGCGGGCCTCGCGCGAGCGTGACGAGGCGGACCTGGCCAGGGTGGCGATCGACGCGGAGCTGAAGCAGGTACGCCTGCGCGTACGCGAGCTGTCGCAGGAGCTCGACAAGCTGGTCAACCGGGTGCACGGCAGCGAGGTGGCCCGTACCGAGCAGCGGCTCCGGCTGGAGCAGATGGAGCAGCGGGCGCTCGACGAGTTCGGCGTGGAGGCCGAGTCGCTGATCTCCGAGTACGGCCCGGCCGTACCGGTCCCCGGGGATCCGCCCGTGCCGTACGTCCGGGAGGAGCAGGAGAAGCGCGCCAGGATCGCCGAGAAGCAGATGAACCAGCTCGGCAAGGTCAACCCGCTGGCGCTGGAGGAGTTCGCCGCGCTGGAGGAGCGCCACGCCTTCCTCAACAGCCAGCTCGAAGACCTCAGGAAGACCAGGCGTGAGCTGATGACGGTCGTCCAGGAGGTCGACAACCGGGTCGAGGCGATGTTCTCCTCCGCCTACGAGGACGTCGCCCGCGAGTTCGAGCAGATCTTCACCCGCGTGTTCCCTGGCGGCGACGGGCGGCTCGTGCTGACCGACCCCGCCGACATGCTGACGACCGGCATCGAGGTCGAGGCCAGGCCGCCGGGCAAGAAGGTCAAGCGGCTGTCGCTGCTGTCGGGCGGTGAGCGGTCGCTGACGGCGGTGGCGTTCCTGATCTCCATCTTCAAGGCGCGGCCGTCGCCGTTCTATGTGATGGACGAGGTCGAGGCGGCGCTCGACGACACCAACACGCAGCGGCTGCTGACGCTTTTCGAGGAATTGCGGCAGAGTTCGCAGCTGATCGTCATCACGCACAACAAGCGCACGATGGAGATCGCCGACGCCCTGTACGGCGTGTCCATGCGTGGTGACGGCGTCACCCAGGTCGTCAGCCAGCGCCTGCGGGAGCGCGAACCGGCCTGACGCGCACGCTCCCCGGGCGCGAGCATGCGGGCTGATCTGGAAAACTGACTTGTTGTGGATGGTTACCTGGGCATCATCGTGATCGTGGTCGTCGTCGCCCTGCTGGCGGCCGGCGGCCTCTTCCTGCTGTTCAGGCCGGGTGGCAAGGGCGCGCCGCCGGTCGAGCCGCCGGCGACGATCCCGCTTCCCGAGGAGAAGGAGAAGCGGCCGGCCGGGGGTGGTGAGGAGTCCGAGGGCGCCACGACCACCGTTCCGCCGCCCGCTCCCGCGGTCGTGGTCAAGCCCGAGGTCGAGGTGCCGCCGCCGTCGGCCGGCCGCATGGTGCGGCTGCGCTCGCGGCTGGCCCGCTCGCAGAGCGCGTTCGGCCGCGGCCTGCTGGAGCTGCTGTCCCGCGACCGTCTCGACGACGAGGTGTGGGACGAGATCGAGGAGAGCCTGATCACCGCCGACGTCGGCGTCGCGCCGACGCAGGTGATGGTCGAGGAGCTGAAGACCAAGGTCAAGGTGCTCGGCAGCCGGACGCCGCACGAGGTGCGCGGTCTGCTGCGCGAGCAGTTGCTGACGCAGGTCAACCCCGACCTGGACCGCACGCTGCACATCGCCAAGCACGGCGAACGGCCCGCGGTGGTGCTCGTGGTCGGCGTCAACGGCACCGGCAAGACCACCACGACCGGCAAGCTGGCCCGCTCGCTGGTGGGCGACGGCAAGAAGGTCGTGCTCGGCGCCGCCGACACCTTCCGCGCCGCCGCCGCCGACCAGTTGCAGACCTGGGGCGACCGGGTGGGCGCCGAGGTCGTGCGCGGCCCCGAGGGCGGCGACCCGGCGTCGGTCGCCTTCGACGCGACGGCCAAGGGCATGGCGGATAAGGCGGACGTCGTGATCGTCGACACCGCGGGCCGCCTGCACACCAAGACCGGCCTCATGGACGAGCTGGGCAAGGTCAAGCGCGTCATCGAGAAGAAGGCCACGGTCGACGAGGTCCTGCTCGTGCTCGACGCCACGACCGGCCAGAACGGCATGCGGCAGGCCCAGGTGTTCGCCGAGGTGGTCAACATCACGGGCATCGCGCTGACCAAGCTCGACGGCACGGCCAAGGGCGGCATCGTGATCTCGGTGCAGCGCGAGCTGGGCGTGCCGGTCAAGCTGGTGGGCCTGGGCGAGGGGGCGGACGACCTGGCGCCGTTCGATCCGGAGGTCTTCGTCGACGCGATCTTGGGTGACGACTGAGGCTTTTGGTGGGTTTTCGGACGCTCCATGGGGTTCCGTGGAGCGTCTCCTTATTTGGTGGGTAATGACCCTTACCCCGCAGGTCTTGATCTCCGACTCGGCCGTGTGTTCACATGAGTCGGTCACCTAGAGATCGCGGTCGTATTCGGAACGTTCGCGTCATGAGGTGTGTGCGGAGTGGAAGGGCAAGAATGAAAAAGGTCGTGGTTCACAAGCCGGGAACAGTCAAGCCTGCAGGCGTCGACGCGCCGCGGCACAAGAACTGATCTCAAAAGGGCGGTCCGTCTCCTTCTCCTGGGAGATGCGGGCCGCCCTTCGGCTTGGAAAAGGACCTGGTGAACCTTCCGACCATCGACGCCGACCGGCGTCCCCGCGGCCCCTACACGTTCGGTGCGGCGCTCCTGGACGCCCTCGTGCCCGCGGCGCTCGTGTACGGGCCCGAGCTGGTGGCCGCCCACGACATCGAGATCAGGGCCGCGGCGCCGCACCTCGCGCCGCGGGTCCCGCGCGGCAGGGGGTCGCTGGCCGACGACCTGCCCCGTGAGCAGCGCATCCTGATCCCGGGCGCTGGGCGTACGCTGCGGATCGCCAACGGGCTGGCCGAGTTCGTCCGTGACCACCTGGCCAGGACCGGGCCGCTGGTCGTCGCTGTGGCGAACCTGGCCGCGGCCGACCCGACCGACGTCCAGCTGGTGGAGGTGCTGCGGCGGCGCGTGCCCGAGCTGGTGATCACCGAGGTGGAGGGCCGGCCCGGCGGCGGGCCGTTCGCCGCCGACTACGACCGCTTCCGCGACGAGGGCTTCCACCACGCCATGGCCGAGGCCGGGCTGGCCGAGCTGGAGGTGCTCACCCACGATGACGACCCCGAACGCTGGTGGACGCTGCTGCACCGCACCACCGCCGCGCTGGAGGCGATCGGCCGCGAGCCCGCCGCCCGGGACCTGTACGAGCGGGCCAGGCGCGTCACCACCGAGCCCGGCCACCGCGCCACCGTGGCCTGCTCGATCGCGATGCTGTTCGTCCGCCACCACGATCCCGGCCGGCGCGACCCCGAGGAGGCGCTGGCCTGGATCAACGAGGCGATCACCATCACCTCGCTGCTGCCCGACCGCCGCGAGCGCGCCTTCCACCTCGGCTTCGACCTCAACGGCAAAGCCCTCATCGAGGTACGGCGAGGCCGCCTGACCGCCGCCCTCACCCTGGTCGAGCAGGCCATCGAGCTGGCCGACCGCGACCTGCCGCCGGACGCGCACCCGATCCACCGGCTGGTGCTGCGGGCCAATCGCGGTCAGCTCCTCGGCGTGCTGGGCCGTACTGGGGAGGCGCTGGCCGACTACGCCGCCGCGATCGCCGCCGACCCCGGCTATCCCGACTACTACCTCGACCGCGGGACACTCCTCCACAAGCTGGGGCGTCTCGACGAGGCGGTCGCCGACTACGAGAGCGCGATGCGGGTCAGCCCGCCTTTCCCCGAGCCGTACTACAACCGCGCCGAGGTCCGCTACGCGCGCGGCGACCTGGCCGGAGCGCTGGCCGATCTCGACTACGCGCTGGAGCTCGATCCGGGTTTCGCGCCCGGCTACGTCAACCGGGCCGGGCTGCGGGCCGCCCAGGGCGACCAGGGCGGGGCGCGGGCCGACGTGGAGGCGGGGTTGCGGCTGACGCCGCGGGAGCCGTACCTGCTGTGTGTGCTGGGGCAGGTCGAGCAGGCGGCGGGCCGGCGCGCGGCGGCCAGGGCGGCCTACGACGGCGCGCTGGCGCTGGACGGCGGGCTGGCGGCGGCGTGGGCGGGGCGTGGCGGGCTGGCGTTCGAGGAGGGCGCGCACGAGGCGGCGGTCGCGGACCTGACCCGCGCGCTGGAGCTGGGGGAACGCGCGGATCTGCTGTTCAACCGGGCGCTGGCGCTGCGCGCGGCGGGACGGGAACGGGAGGCGCGGGCGGATCTGGAGCGGGCGGCGCGGCTGGACCCGGACGACCCCGACGTCCGGCGCGAGATGGCCCGATAGCCGGTGAAGCGACAGCAGGCGAAGCGATCAGCCGGTGAAGCGGCCAGCCGGCGGAGCGTCAGCGGTGCGAGCCGATGGGCACGACCAGCGGGGTGCCGGCCACAGGGTCGGTGATGACCTTGGAGTCCAGGTCGAAGACCTCCCGGATGAGCTCCTCGGTCAGCACCTCGTGCGGCGTGCCCGCCGCCACCACGCTGCCGTCGCGCATCGCCACGAGCCGGTCGGCGTAGCGGGCGGCCAGGTTGAGGTCGTGCAGGACCATCACGATGGTACGGCCCGCCTGCGCGTGCAGGTCGCGCACCAGCTCCAGCACCTCCACCTGATGGGCCAGGTCGAGGAAGGTCGTCGGCTCGTCCAGCAACAGCAGGTCGGTGCCCTGGGCCAGCGCCATGGAGATCCACGCCCGCTGCCGCTGCCCGCCGGACAGCTCGTCCAGAGGTCGCTCGGCGAGGTCGGACAGGCCGGTCATGTTGAGCGCGACGCCCACGGCCTTCTCGTCGTCGGAGGACCACTGGCGGTACCAGGTCTGGTGCGGGTGCCGTCCCCTGGCCACGAGGTCGGCGACGGTGAGCCCTTCTGGGGCCGAGGGCGACTGGGGCAGCACGGTGAGGATCCGCGCCACCTCCTTGGTGGCGATTGTGGAGATCTTCTTGCCGTCCAGCAGCACCTCGCCGCCCGACGGCTTGAGCAGGCGGCCGAGCGCGCGCAGCAGCGTGGACTTGCCGCAACCGTTGGGACCGATGATCGTGGTCACGGTTCCGGCCTCGACTCCGAGGTCGAGCCCGTCCACGATGACGCGGTCGCCGTAACCAAGTTTGACGTCTACGGCCTGCAGTCTCATGTGCGCCCCTTACGGATGCGGATCAGAAGGTAGATCAGATACGGTGCGCCGAGCACGGCCGTGACGACACCGACCGGCAGTTCGATGGGGGAGAAGGCGGTGCGAGCGAGCAGGTCGGCGCCGGCGGTGAGCACGGCGCCGACGATCGCCGACGACAGCAGCGGCGGCTGGGCCGAGCGGATCAGCCGCAGCGCGATCTGCGGGGAGGCCAGCGCGACGAAGGCCACGGGGCCGGCCGAGGCGGTGGCCACGGCCGCCAGCAGCACCGCGGCCAGGATCATCAGGGCCCTGGACAGGTTCATGCGCACGCCGAGCGCGGTGACGGTGTCGTCGGAGAAGCGCAGGGCGTTGAGCGAGCGGGTGCCGAGCAGGGTCAGCGGGATCAGGACGGCCAGCGCCAGCGCGACCGGGATCACGTGCTCCCAGCCGCGGCCGTTGAGCGAGCCGCTGATCCACACCATCGCCTGGGCGGTGTCGTTGACGTCGCCGATGGTCATCAGCCAGTACTTGACGTTGGTGAAGACCGCGGCCACGCCGATGCCGACCAGGACGAGGCGGTAGCCGTCGAGGCCGCGCCGCCAGGCCAGGCCGTAGACGATCACGGCGCCGATCAGGCCGCCCAGCAGGGCGAGCACCGGCATGCCCACGCTGGACAGCAGCCCGCTGACCCCGCCGTGAACGCCGCCGCTGACCACCACTCCGGCGACCACGGTGACCGAGGCGCCGGTGGTGACACCGAGGATCTCGGGGCTGGCCAGCGGGTTGCGGGCGATCGACTGGATGATCGCGCCGGACAGGGCCAGGGCCGCACCGACCAGCGCGCCGGTCAGCGCCCTGGGCAGGCGCAGTTCCATGATGACGAAGTGGGCGGGGCTGGAGGCGTCGAAGGTGTCCCTGAACACCTCCTGAACGGTCATGGGCAAATCGCCGATGCGCATGTTCAGCGCCATCAGCAGCACCAGGAGGATCAGGCCGCCGAACGTGACGGCGACGCCGCGCAGCCGTACCTGCCAGGACAGGCCCGCGAGTCTCAACGCGTAGGAGGTCACAGCCGCACCGGCTTCCTGCGGCGGACCAGCGCCACGAAGAAGGGCGCGCCGAGCAGCGCGAGCACCACGCCGACCTCGAGCTCGCCGGGCGGTGCGACGACGCGGCCGATCACGTCGCCGAGCAGCAGGAGCGCGGCGCCGATCAGCCCGGAGTACGGCAGCAGCCACCGATGGTCGGTCCCGGACACGCGGCGGGCCAGGTGCGGCACGATCAGGCCGATGAACGACAGCGAGCCACACGCGGCGACGGCGGCGCCGGTCAGCAGCGTGACCGAGGCGACGCCGACGGCCCGGGTGAGGGCGATGTTCTGGCCGAGGCTGCGGGCCACGTCCTCGCCGAGTGACAGGGCGTTGAGGCCGGAGGCGTTGAACAGGGCCAGGAGCAGCCCGGCCGCGACGAACGGCAGCACCTGCCAGATCACCTCGGTGCCCCGGGCGGCGATGGAGCCGGACTGCCAGAAGCGGAAGACGTCCATGGCCTGCTCGTCGAGCAGGACCATCGCCGAGGTGAGCGCGTAGAGGAAGGCGCTGACGGCGGTGCCGGCCAGGGCCAGGGTGACCGGGGTGGGGCCGCCGCGCCCGCCGACCATGCCGAGGGCGAAGACGCCGACGCTGGCGACGAGCGCGCCGGCCAGGCCGAACCAGATGAAGCCGAGCAGGCTGGTGGCGCCCAGGAAGATGATCGAGGCGACCATGGCGAAGGCGGCGCCCTGGGTGACGCCGAGCAGTCCGGGATCGGCGAGCGGGTTGCGGGTGTGGCCCTGCATGAGCGCCCCGGCGACGCCGAGCGCGATCCCGGCCAGGATGCCGAGGGCGGTGCGGGGCAGGCGCAGCGAGCGGATGATGATGTCGCTCTCGGTGCCGGTGGGCGAGGTCAGCGCGTGCCAGGCGTCGGTGAGCGGCACCGCCTTGGCGCCGATGGTAATGCTCAGGACGATCGCGAGCACGAGTACCCCCGTGAGCCCGATCAGCCAGGTCAGGCGGCGGTGACGGAGTTGGGGAAGCTTCACGGCGGTGGTTGCCACCATGCCTTCCTCCTACTCATTTGCCCGATCCTGGTGAAGTATGCCAGCTTAGGCAGGGCTAACCTAATTTAGGGTTGCCTTATTGGGAGAGGGACAACATGAGAGCGTTCCGTGCGGTCGCGGTAGCCGTACTCGCGATGGGACTGGCGGCGTGCGGTGGCCAGGCCGCGGCCCCCAAGGCCGCCGAGAGCGCGCAGGCGCCCTTCCGCGTCATCAAGCACGCCATGGGCGAGACGAAGATCCCCACGCAGCCGAAGCGCGTGGTCGCCCTCGACCAGAGCTTCGTCGACGCGGTCCTCACGTTGCAGACGCCGGTCGTCGGCTACACGAGCTACCGGGCGATCGAGGACAAGCTGCCCGACTACCTGGGCGCCGTATCGGCCGAGTACGGCAAGGAGGCCACCTCGGTCGGCACGCTGGAGCAGCCCAGCCTCGAGAAGATCATGGCGCTCAAGCCCGACCTGATCGTCTCGGCGAAGGTCCGGCACAAGGACCTGTACGACAAGCTCGCCAAGATCGCCCCGACCGTCTTCAGCGAGACCACCGGCGCGATCTGGAAGCAGAACCTCGTCCTCATGGGCCAGGCCCTGGGCAAGGAGGCGCTGGCCGAGGAGACGCTCAAGAAGTTCGAGGAGCGCGCGGGCAAGATCGGCGCGGGGATCAAGGAGAAGGAGGGCAAGCTGCCCACCGTCGCCGTGGTCCGCTTCGCCGGCGAGCCCACGGTCCGGCTCTACGTGGAGAACTCCTACTCCGGTGTCGTGCTGAAGGACGTGGGCTTCCCGCGTCCCACCGACCAGCCGAAGGACCCGAACCAGATCATGGTCCCGATCAGCCAGGAGCGCATCGCCGAGCTGGACGCCGACCACATCTTCGTCTCCACCTACGCCGACCCGACGGCCGACGCGCCGAAGCAGAAGTTCGTCACCAACCCGCTGTGGAACAAGCTCAAGGGCGCCAAGCACGACGTCGCCGACCTCACGTGGATGAGCGCCGTCGGCATCCAGGGCGCGCACGCGATCCTGGACGACCTGGCGAAGTTCTTCTCCGTGGACCCCGCGAAGGGCGCCTAAACGCCGAGGAAGGCGCGCAGCTCGGACAGATGCGGCTGGATGTCCAGGCCCTGGGCCTCCAGCCAGGCGTCGTCGCCGTAGGTGCCGGCGTAGCGCTCGGCGCCGTCGCAGATCAGCGTCACGACGCTGCCCTGGTCGCCCTCGGCGCGCATCTCCTCGATGAGATCGACGCAGGCGGCGATGTTGGTGCCGGTGGAGGCGCCGACCGGACGGCCGGTGACCTCCCGCACCCACCGCATCCCGGCGACCGAGCGGGCGTCGGGCACGTGGATCATGCGGTCGATCACGTCCGGCTGGAACGACGGTTCCACCCTCGGACGGCCGATGCCCTCGATGCGCGAGCCGCTCGCGGTGGTCGTCCAGTCACGCTCGGCCCAGGCCGGGTAGAAGGCCGAGCCCTCCGGGTCGGCGACGGCCAGGCGGGTGTGGTGGCGGCGGTAGCGGATGTAGCGGCCGATCGTGGCCGAGGTGCCGCCGGTGCCCGCGCCGACCACGATCCAGGTGGGCTCGGGATGCGGCTCCAGGGCGAGCTGGCCGAAGATCGACTCGGCGATGTTGTTGTTGCCGCGCCAGTCGGTGGCCCGCTCGGCGTAGGTGAACTGGTCCATGAAGTGGCCGCCGGTCTCGGCGGCCAGGCGGCGCGACTCCTCGTAGATCGCCGACGGCTGGTCGACCAGGTGGCACTTGCCGCCGTAGAACTCGATGAGGGCGATCTTCTCCGGGGAGGTGGCCGCCGGCATCACGGCGATGAACGGCAGGCCGATCAGGCGGGCGAAGTAGGCCTCGCTGACCGCGGTGGAGCCGCTGGAGGCCTCCACGATGGTGGTCCCGGGGCCGATCCAGCCGTTGGCGAGGCCGTACAGGAACAAGGAACGAGCGAGCCGGTGTTTGAGTGAACCTGTAGGGTGCACCGACTCGTCTTTCATATAAAGGTTTACGCCCCAGCGCGCGGGCAGCGGAAAGACGTGGAGATGGGTGTCACTGCTGCGATTGGTATCGGCTTCGACTCTCCGGACGGCCTCGGCAACCCAATGCCGGGCGCCGGAGTCGTGGCGGTCGACGAAGTCCATGGTCCATACGCTATCTCATGTGACTCTGGCCACTTTATCTGCGGAAATGGGTGGATAGTGTTACGATAATGAGACTAGTCCGGCCGTGGACGTGACTACGCACGCCGCGAGCAGTAGGACTGTTCACCTCCCTGACCAGGCAGAACCGGTTAACGCGGCCCTTACGGGGGTTTTGCGAGCATGGAGCTGCTGTCTGGCGGCTCGTGCCGAGACGGGGGATAGCAAGGGGGAATGATTTGATCACGATGACCGAAGAGCAGCGTCAGGATTGGTTCGAGCGCGATGTCGTGCCCGTGACCTCGCAGCTGTTCGCCTCCGCGATGCGCCTCACGCGCAACACCGCCGACGCGGAGGACCTCGTCCAGGAGACCGTGGCGAAGGCGTACACGTCCTACCACCAGTTCCGCGAGGGCACCAACCTCAAGGCGTGGCTGCACCGCATCCTCACCAACAACTTCATCAACGACTACCGCAAGAAGCAGCGTTCGCCCAAGCTCTCGGCCGCCGAGGAGGTCGAGGACTGGCAGCTGCACGCGGCGGAGTCGCACAGCTCCACCGGCCTGAAGTCCGCCGAGACCGAGGCCCTGGAGCGCCTGCCCGACAGCAGCGTGATGAACGCGCTGCGCGCACTGCCCGAGGACTTCCGCGTCGCCGTCTACCTGGCCGACGTCGAGGGCTTCGCCTACAAGGAGATCGCCGACCGGATGGGCACCCCCATCGGCACCGTGATGTCCCGGCTGCACCGCGGCCGCAAGCAGCTGCGCACCATGCTGGAGGAGTACGCGGTCGAGGAAGGCGCCGTGCGCCTACCCGCCCAGCGGGCCGCCTAGGCCCAGGTGGAGGCGGACCCGGAGCGTTCCGGCATCGTCCCGCATCTCCACCAGATCGCAGAGCTGACGACTGATCCAGAGCCCGTATCCCCGAGGGGATTCGGGCTCAGGTGGTATATAGCCGGGTAACGGGTCGTCCAGGACGCCGCCCGGGTCGGCGATCTCGCAGACCAGTTCCCTGCCCGTCACCCACATCCTGATCATGCCGTGGCCCGCGCCGTGCTCGACGCAGTTGGCCGCGATCTCCGAGACGCTGAGCACGAGCGAGGAGACCAGGTTGCGCTCCATCCCCGCCGCCCTGGCGTAGTCGGCCACGGCCTGCCTGAAGCGTTTGAGCTCGTGGGCGGTGAAGCCGACCGAGGTGACCTGGCCCGTGGGGTCGGGCAGCGGGTGGCGGTCGCCGTCCAGGATCAGGTCGTGGGGCTCGACGAAGGCCTCGCTGACGGCCTCGCCGTTCAGTCCGGCCAGGAACGGGTGGGTGACGGCGCGGTAGTCGAGCGCGGCGGTGGGCGTGGTGCGCAGGTCGTAGAGGCAGACGACGATCGCGGGCGCGGCGCCGAGCGCGGCGTTGAGCACCGATTCGTAGCGGATCCACTCGCGGATCTCCCGCTCGGTCCTGCCCTGCCAGCTGGGCTCGCCGACGATCAGTGTCGGGAGGTCTCTGGCGTACTCGTGGTAGGCGGCCAGCGTCCGCTGCGGATGCGCGTACCAGGAGGCGGCGATCCTTCTGTCGATCCGGCCGGCGTCGCGGTCCAGCGCGTCGGCCAGGAGCTGCAGCTTGCGCGAGCAGGTGACCGCGAGCACCCGGCGGCCCTCGTGGAGTGCGGCGCGTACGCGGGGCAGGACGAGGCGGAGGAAGCCCTCATCGGAGTCGTAGGGCATCCCTATGTGCCGTAGCGACTCGTGGTCGGCCTGTGCCCGCGCGGGGTGCACGGCCGAAACGTAGCAAGCGGCCGGTGGGCTACGCAACGGCTATGAGCGCGACCGCCCCGAGCGCGCAGGCGACACCCGCCACCTGGATGGTGTGCAGCCGCTCGCCCAGCACGTATCTGGCCAGCAGGAGCGTGCTGGCCGGGTAGAGCGAGACCAGCACGGCGACCAGGCTGAGCATGCCCTCCTGCTTGGCCAGCAGGAACAGCACGTTGGCCGCCATGTCGAGCAGGCCGGCCAGCGCGATGATGCGCAGCGAGCCGCCGGTGGGCCTGAGCGAGCGCCGCGCGACGACGGCCAGCAGCACGACCAGCGTCACCGAGGAGATTCTGGCGCCGACCAGCGGCCACAGCCCGGTGCCGTCGGGGGACAGGTCGAGCAGGATGAAGAAGCCGCCGAAGCCCGCCCCGGCGGCCAGGGCGATCAGCACCGATCCGAGCGAGCCGCGCTTGTCCGCCGTCGGGTCCTGGCTGACCAGCATCACCGCGGCCAGCGCCAGGACGATGCCGATCAGGGCCTGCGGCGCCGGCCGCTCGCCGGTCACCAGGCCGAAGACCACCGGCAGGGTGGCGGAGGTGACCGCCGTGGTCGGCGCGACCACCGACATCGTCCCGGTGGCCAGCGCGCGGTAGAACAGCACCAGCCCGGCCGCGCCCGCGACGCCCGCGCCCATGCCCCACCACAGCGCCCTCTGGTCGAACAGGCCGGGCAGCAGCGGGAGCAGGGCGAGGATCAGGACCAGGCCGGCGATCTGTGAGAGCGCCACCACCGACAGCACGCGCGATCGTCGCGTGGCCAGCCCGCCGCAGAAGTCGGCCGTGCCGTACACCACCGCGCAGACGGTCGCGAGGATCACCGCAGTCACGTCACACTCTCCAGTTCACTCGGTTGAACTATTAGTACAGTACATGGAGTGCTACAGACTAGACATTTTGTTCACTAGACTGCACCGCATGGAAGATCCGGAGACGATCACCGCGGCCATCGCGAACAACGTGCGGGCGCAGCGGGCCCACCGGGGCCTGACGCTCGACGCGCTGGCCGCCCGCTCGGGTGTGAGCAGAGGCATGCTGGTCCAGGTCGAACAGGCCAGGACCAATCCCAGCGTCTCCACGCTCACCCGGATCGCCTCCGCGCTCGGCGTCACCGTGGCGCGGCTGGTCGAGGTGGCCGACGTCCCGGTCGTGCGCATCATCGACAAGGCCGACGTGGTCAACTTCGAGATGGGCGCCTCGCGCGCCATGCTGCTGGTCGGCGCCGACGAGCCGATGATCCTGGAGCTGTGGGACTGGCGGCTGGCCCCCGGCGAGCACCACGACGGCGACGCCCACCCGCCGGGCACCCGCGAGATGATCACCGTCCTGCGGGGCGAGCTGACCCTCACCGTGTACGGCAAGAGCCACCGCGTGGGCACCGACGACGCCGCCCTGTTCACCGCCGACCGGCCCCACCGCTATGCCAACGACGGCACGGAAGAGGTCAGAATGATCATGGTCGTGGCCGAGCCGCGAGTCGTTCACGACCAATAACGGCGAACACCTTCCGGATGACGGCCCGGAGTTCCATGATTACTCCGAGGGGCGGTGGGTCAACAGGAGGTATGCGTGAGTGAGGCCCGTGCTGCCACTGAGAAGCTCCGCGGGGAACTGCAAAGTCTCGGTGTGACCACGGCGTACGACGTGGGCGACGACGCGACCCTGTCGGTATGGATCGGCTTGGTCGTGCGATTCAGGGATGGTTTTTACCGCTGGCAGGAAGGAGCGGTGAAACGTCGGCATTTGGGTACGGATCCGGTTGGATGTGCCATAAGAGTGGCGCGTCGCTATGCGGAACTGCAGGCCGATGTCCCAGCCTGGTGGGAAGAACTGGCCAAGGAATTGCGGGGGGACTCGGCCGGCGATTACCCATAGCGCCCCCGTCGCGATTCCGGGGGGAATATGCGCTGGTGGGGGTGGCCGTTGGCGCTGATGCTGACGGCAGGGTGCGCGCACGTCCAACCGATGGCCGGGGTCGCGTCGGTGCTGCCGATGCGGCCGCCGGACCCTGACCCCGTCGACCCGGGCGTCCTGGCCAGGCAGCTGACCTCCATGCAGCTCGACTGGCCGGGCAGACGCCGGATCGACTGCAAGAAGGCCAAGTGCGTCGCGCTGACCTTCGACGACGGACCGGGCGACCACACCGCCCGGCTGCTCGGCATGCTGCGCAGGCACGCCGCCAAGGCGACCTTCTTCGTCGTCGGCCAGATGGTCGCCGCCGACAGGCAGGGCAACCTGCGCCGCATGGTCGACGACGGGCACGAGCTCGGCAACCACTCCTGGAGCCACGAGCAGCTCACCACGCTGTCGGAGTCCGGGCTGCGCTATCAGCTCAAGCACACCCAGGACGTGGTCGAGCGGGAGACCGGGGTGCGGATGACGCTCATGCGGCCGCCGTACGGGTCGACCGACGCCTCGGTGGCCGCCGCGACCCGGCGCGAGGGACTGGCCCAGATCCTCTGGAACGTCGACACGCTCGACTGGCGCGACCGCAGCGCCTCGATCGTGGCCAGGCGCGCCGTCCAGGCGAAACCCGGATCGATCATCCTCATGCACGACATCCACCGCACCACGGTCGACGCCATGCCCAAGATCCTCGACGTGTTCGCGGGCAGGGGCTTCGCGTTCGTCACCGTGTCCGAGCTGTACGGCAAGCCGCCGGCACCAGGCAGGAAGTACACCGAACGATGATCGACGACATCATCAGGGGCTACACCTTCGACGAGCCCACCATCGACCTCGGCGCCCTGGTCGTGGACGGCGCCGGCCGCCCCGACGCCCAGGTACGCCTGCCGCTGCGCATGCTCAACCGCCACGGCCTGGTCGCCGGCGCCACCGGCACGGGCAAGACCAAGACGCTGCAGGTCATCGCCGAGCAGTTGTCGGCCGCCGGCGTACCGGTGTTCCTGGCCGACATCAAGGGCGACCTGTCCGGCATGGCCCAGCCCGGCGACCCGTCCGACAAGCTCATGGAACGCACCGCCGGCATCGGCCAGATCTGGTCGCCGCAGGCCTGCCCCACCGAGTTCTACGCGCTCGGCGGCATCGGCGAGGGCATCCCGCTGCGCGCCACCATGACCGCCTTCGGGCCCACCCTGCTGTCGAAGGTGCTCGGGCTCAACGACACCCAGGAGTCCTCGCTCGGGCTCATCTTCCACTTCGCCGACCAGGCCGGGCTGCCGCTGCTCGACCTCAAGGACCTGCGGGCGGTCATCCAGTACCTGCTCGACAACCCCGACGCGCTCAAGGGCGTGGGCGGGCTGTCCAAGCAGACCGCAGGGGTGATCCTGCGGGCGCTGGTGAACTTCGCCGCCGAAGGGGCCGACCAGTTCTTCGGCGAGCCCGAGTTCGACACCGCCGACCTGCTGCGGGTGATGCCGGACGGGCGGGGGATGGTGTCGATCCTGGAGCTGCCGGCCGTACAGGATCGTCCGGCGATGTTCTCGACCTTCCTGATGTGGCTGCTGGCCGACCTGTTCAGCGGCATGCCCGAGGTGGGCGACCCGGACAAGCCGCGCCTGGTCTTCTTCTTCGACGAGGCGCACCTGCTGTTCAGCGACGCCTCCAAGGCGTTCCTGCGCTCGATCACGCAGACCGTGCGGCTGATCCGCTCCAAGGGGATCGGCGTGTTCTTCGTCACGCAGACGCCCAAAGACGTGCCGGCCGACGTGCTCGCGCAGCTCGGCGCCCGGGTCCAGCACGCGCTGCGGGCCTTCACCCCGCAGGACGCCAAGGCGCTGAAGGCGACCGTGTCCACCTTCCCCAACTCCTCCTACGACCTGGAGGAGGTGCTCACGCAGCTCGGGATCGGCGAGGCGGTCGTGACCGTGCTGTCGGAGAAGGGCATCCCGACGCCGGTGGCCTGGACCCGGATGCGGGCCCCGGGCTCGCGCATGGCGCCCGCCGACGCGGCCGTGGTGCAGGGCGTGATCGCCGCCTCGCCGCTGCGTCCCAAGTACGCGCAGGCCATCGACCGCGACTCGGCCTACGAGATCCTGGCCGCGAAAGTGATCCCCCCACCTGAGGCTCCGCCCGAGGTTGAGCGGCCGGTGGAGCCTCCGCGCTCCGCCGAACCCACGCTGCTGGAAAGCGTGCTTGGTTCGTCCGTCTTCAAGTCGTTCGCCCGCTCCGCCGCCAGCTCGCTCGGGCGCGAGATCAGCAGATCCATCTTCGGTACGGCCCGCCGCCGCCGCTGACTGTCGGTCAGGTCTGGCACCCTGGTCGGCATGGGTTTCACCGGCTTCCCCGACGAGGCGTTCATCTTTTTCGAGGGCCTTGAGGCGGACAACTCCAAGGCGTACTTCACCCGCCACAAGCACCTCTACGAAGACGCGGTCAGGGCGCCGATGCTCGCCCTGACCGACGCGCTGGGCCCGGAGTTCGGGGCGGCCCAGCTGTTCCGGCCCTATCGCGACGTGCGCTTCGCCAAGGACAAGTCCCCGTACAAGACCCACCAGGGCGCCTTCATCGACACCCAGCCGGGCATCGGCCTCTATGTCGAGGTCAGCGCCGCCGGGCTGTTCCTGGCGGGCGGCATCTACACGCAGGCCGCCGACCAGGTGGCCCGCTACCGCGAGGCCGTCTCCGCCGACCTGTCCGGCAAGCCCCTGACCAGGATCGTCGCGGACCTGCAGGCCCGGGGCTACGAGATCCGCGGCGACCGCCTGAAGACCCGCCCGCGCGGCGTCCCCGAGGACCATCCGCGCCTCGACCTGCTGCGCCACCGCTCCATCTACGCCGGCGTGCGGGCCGAGCCGGAGCCGTGGGTCCACACGCCGGAGGTCGAGTCCCGGGTCCGCGCGGCCTGGCGGGAGTTCGGGCCGCTGGTGGAGTGGCTGTCCACACACGTACGCGGCTCCGAGCTGCCTCGCCGCTGAGAGCTTTGGGCCGCTCCGTCCCGGCCGGGGTTGCGGCACCGGTACCGTTGCAGCGTGTTCGGCGACGTTCCCGGGGCCTCCAGGCGGGAGTGGCTGTGGATCTGGGGGATCGCCGGGGTGGCCGCGGTGGTCTACTCGGTGCTGTCGTTCGTACGGGTCCACGCGCTCAAGGCCGGCACCTACGATCTGGTGATCTTCGATCAGGCGGTGCGGTCCTACTCCGAGTTCCGGCTGCCGATCGCCATCGTCAAGGGCGTGCACAACGACTTCGGGGCCGGCTTCTCCGTGCTCGGGGACCACTGGTCGCCGATCCTCGCCCTGCTGGCGCCGCTCTACTGGCTGCACGACGGGCCGGAGACGCTGCTGATCGCGCAGTCGGTGCTGCTGGCGGCGGCGGCCGTGCCGCTCTGGGTGTTCGCCCGGCGGGCGCTCGGGACGGGAGCCGCCTACGGGGTGGCGATCGCCTACACGCTGTCGTGGCCGGTGGCCGAGGCGGTGGCCTTCGACTTCCACGAGGTGGCGTTCGTGCCGCTGCTCACCGCGGTCATGCTCGAACGCCGGCAGGCCGGGCGCAAGGTCGCCGTCGTGGTGGCCGCGCTCGGGCTGCTGTGCGTCAAGGAGGACATGGGGCTGCTGGTCGCCGGGTTCGGGCTGGTGCTGCTGACCCAGGCCGGGTGGCGGGTGCTCGGTGGCGGGTTCGTGCTGGGCGGGGTGGCGTTCACGGGGCTGGCCTCGCAGGTGCTCATCCCGGCCTTCGGCGGGCGGCCCGACTACTACTGGGCCTACGGGGCGCTCGGCGACGGGGTGTCCAGCGCGGTGCGGACGATCGTGACCGACCCGCTCACGGCCTTCGGGTTGCTGGGGACGCCGCCGGTCAAGCTGGTGACCCTGCTGCTCCTGCTGGGGGTCTCGGCGCTGGCGGCGCTGGGCTCGCCGCTGGTGCTGATGGCGGTGCCGTTGCTGGCGGAGCGGATGCTGGCCAGCTCGTTCCCCAACTGGTGGGTGCCCGAGTACCACTACAACGCGTTCCTGGTCGTGGTGATCTTCGCGGCCGGGGTCGACACGGTGCGGCGGTTCGGGCGGCTGCGGAAGGTCTGGGTGGCGGGGATCGTGGTGTTCGCGCTGGCCGCCGTGCCGTTCTTCTCGCTGGCGCAGCTCGCCGACCCCGGCTCGTACCGGCGTGAGCCGCGGGAGGTGGCCGCCGCCGGGGCTGTGGCCACGGTGCCCGACGGGGCGCTGGTGGAGGTGGCCAACAACCTGGGGCCGCTGCTGACCGGACGGGCGCGCGTGCTGCTGCTCGACCGTACGCCCCGGTGGGCGCCCTGGGTGGTGGTGGAGGTCGGGCGGCGCGTGTTCCCGTTCAAGAACGCGGCGGAGCAGGCCGACCGGCTCGACGCGCTGGTGGCGGCGGGGTACCAGATCCGGTTCCGGCAGGACGCCTACGTCGTGCTGCACCGGCCTGGTCCGGATCCGAAGCTCTAGGGGCCGCCGGTCTGCACCTGGTCGCCGCGCAGGATCCGGTCGACGGACTGGCTGGCGGCCGAGGTGGCGGCGGTGGTGACCACGGCGATCAGGACAGCGACCAGCGGCGTGGCCAGGCTGCGCAGGCTGCGGACGTTTCTGACCCGGCCCCACGGCTCCCCGGCCAGGTGCATGAGCCGCCACTCCCAGAAGAGCCCGAGGCCGATGTAGACCAGCGCGACCTGCCCGACCACGATCGCCAGTAACTGGAGCTTGTCGAAGGCGGAGACGTCCGGCTCGGCGAAGGCGGGCAGGTACGCCGACAGCTCCGTGACCAGGGCGGCGGCCATCAGGTGCAGCACCTTCGTCATCGGCTGCGTGCCCCGGATACGCGGGTAGAAGTAGCCGAACAGGAAGCCGAACGCGGGCAGCGTCAGCAGGTATCGGGCGTCGAAGAGGTAGCTGGCCAGGTCGGGGCCGGTGGGCAGGCCGTACATGAACAGGAACGGCAGGCTCAGCAGCAGGCAGATCACGAAGGCGTGCACGCCGTTGTGCCAGGGCGTGCAGGCGGCGCTGGTGGCGAAGGCGGTCTCGGGGTGGCGGCCGTGCCCGTCCAGGGCGGTTTCGAGCTCGTCGCGCTGCTGCTCGAAGTCGCCCATCGACAGCTCTCCGGCGCCGATCCTGCCGCGGCCGACGCGGTAGAGCTCCTGCTCGGAGACGAGCAGCAGCCGCTTGTGCAGGGCGCGGCGCACCACCGCGCGGTGCTCCTCGGGGGTACGCGGCTCGTCCAGCCCCTCCGGTACGGGCCCGAGCAGCCACCACGCGGAGATCCACGCGAAGACCGAGGTGACCGAGAGCAGGGGCACGGTGACGTCGAGGTCGGGCAGGCTGCCGGTGCCCCTGGGCGACAGGTGGAGCACCATCAGGCAGACGGTCACGCTGGCCACGGCGGCGCGGTGGTGCACGGCGCCCAGCTCGCCGCCCAGGCGGCGCAGCCGCAGGATCAGCAGGACGAAGCCGAGCAGGAGCAGCCCGAGCACGCCGCGGATCAGCGGGGTGAGCTCCAGCGTGCCGAGCATGGGCTCGGGGTGGTCGACGGGCGTGCTCCAGGACCCGTCGTCGAGCCATTCGGTGGGCCAGCCCTGCATGAGCAGGCTGAGGATCACCGCGGTCACGACGGCGCCGCGCGACCAGGTTCTGGTGACGACGGCGACGGCGCCGATCGGGATCAGCGACCAGAACAGGCCCAGTACCAGGTGGACGCTGTCGGGTGGGTAGACGTCGTAGAAGAGCGCCTTGAACCACAGGGCGAGCGCCAGGGTGCCGATGGCGGTTCCGGCGGCCACGGCGGCCAGCCGTACCACCACGAAACGGATGCCGAGGTCGGCGCTGAAGGCGATCGCGGCGCCCGCCGCGGCCAGCGCGGCGACGGCGACGCCGGTGATCAGCTGGGGCGGGTGGAGCTGGATGTGGCGGGCCGACCACAGGAACATGGCGAAGGCCACCAACACGCCGAGCGCGGTCACCGCGAGCGCGTCGCGGCTGGTCCAGGGCGCGGGCGTGGGCACCATGCGGCTGGCGTGGCGTACCGCGATCGCGGGCAGCACGCCGAACATCACCACGTACGCGATGCCCTGCAGGCCCTTGGCGTAGAACGGGCTGGCCAGCACGGGCGCGGCCAGCAGCAGGCCGATGAACAGCTCCCGGTTGTGGAGCCGCTGCCACCACGGGCGGCCGAGCGAGCGCAGCAGGAAGGCGATCAGCAGCAGCGCGGTGACGATCGCCAGCTCGCTGCCCCAGGAGAAGGCCTCGTCCTCCTCGTGGTCGACGAAGCCGTGGGAGTCGTGAACGAGGGTGACGGTGACCTGGTAGTTCACCGTGAACTGCAGCCGCTCGGCCTCCTCCCGCTCCGGTTCGAGACCCGAGGCGCGCAGCACGCTCCACTCGGTGGGGAACAGCGTGATCGTGCGCTGGTTGATCAGCGAGGGCTGGACGCCGGGCGCCTGGAACTCCAGCGTCAGCTCCTCGCCCCTGGCCAACTGGCGCAGCACGATCACGCGGAACTCGGCGGTGGACTTGCCGCCGGAGGTGGTGAGCTCGGCCGGGTACCTGACGGTGGGCGCGAGCCAGCCGCCGCCCACCTTGAGCGCGCCGAGGCCCTTGTCGGTGATCGCCCGCAGGTCCGGGGGCACGCTGCCCCTGATCCAGCCGGCGAGCGGGTCGTCCTCGTCCATGCGGAACGTGTGGGTGATCGTCACCCTGACCTGATGCCGGCGCTCGTCGATGCGGGCCGGCGGCACCTGGCGAAGGTCGGCGGCGGTGGCCCTGGCGATGGTGACGTCGGTGGTGGCCCGGCGCTCGTCGGCCGCGCCGGAGGGCAGCGGCCGCGACCCGTCGGGCTGTCCCCGCGACAGCGGCCGATCCACCGGCATCGCCGTGAGCGTGCACCAGATGATCGCCGCAGCCGAAAGGGCGGCGAGCCCGTACGCGACGACCCTCCGGATCAAGCCCACACCTTGGATGATTCATGTGAGACCGCTGATGTTCCACGGACCTAGGTAACGGTGTGATTACACCGGTCCGCGAACTGGGAGATCGGGCTAATCTGCCCCCTTTGTGCCCGATGAGCAGAGAGGGGACTGCGAAATCGTGTGGATCACCCGGCGGCTTCGCCGCGACAAGCAGAAGGGACAGGCCGACGACGGCCGCTTCCCGGTCGAGCGGAAGTGGGGCTGGCAGCTACAACTGAGCGCCCAGGCGGAGACCGCCTTCATGACCGGTCTGCGCGCCTACGAAGAAGGGGGCGGCAAGCTCACCATCCACGGGGAACACGGGATTCTGACGCTCGCGGACCCGCCGCGGGCGATCTCGCTCTACGTGCTGGCCGCGCGCTTCGCGGCCCTGAGCCACAACGCGCTGCGCGACCCGGAAGGCGCGGTCGAAGGGCTCATGAAGGTCTGCGTCGAGGTCGCGCAGCCCGGGGTCCTGCACCTGCGCGGGACGGCCTCCACCGAGGTCCTCGCCGCCGTGCGCGAGGTCACCGAGAACCTCGGCAGCTGGTACGGCGACGCCGAACTCGGCTACGTGTCGGTGATCGCCCCGGGCGAGGACGAGAACACGCTGATGATCGATCTGGCCAAGGCGGCCGGACGCCACGCCGCCGGTGCCGCCATGCGGGAGGTGGTCCAGGGGCTCATCGACGACGGTGAGGTGACCTGGGCCCGGCCCCCGGTGGGGGAGCAGCGGCGGCTGTCGCTGCAATAGAACGCCGAAGGGGTACGGCAGACGCCCGCCGTACCCCTTTGACGTGGTGTGTCAGTTGTTGCGCTTGGCCCGCGCGACGGTGCGGGCGCGGGTGGAGGCGTCCAGCACGACCTTGCGGATGCGGACCGTCTCCGGCGTGATCTCCACGCACTCGTCGTCCCGGATGAACTCCAGCGCCTGCTCCAGCGACAGCACCCGCGGCGGCGTCAGCGTCTCGGTGACGTCGGCCGTGGAGGAGCGCATGTTGGTGAGCTTCTTCTCCTTGGTGATGTTGACGTCCATGTCGTCGGAGCGCGAGTTCTCGCCGACGATCATGCCCTCGTACACCTCGGTGGTGGGGCTGACGAAGAGCGTGCCGCGCTCCTGGAGGTTGAGCATGGCGAACGCGGTCACCGGACCGGAGCGGTCGGCCACCAGCGAGCCGTTGTTGCGGGTGCGCAGCTCGCCGAACCACGGCTCGTAGGCCTCGAAGACGTGGTGCACCAGGCCGGTGCCGCGCGTCTCGGTGAGGAACTCGGTGCGGAAGCCGATCAGGCCGCGCGCCGGGACCACGAACTCCATCCGGATCCAGCCGGTGCCGTGGTTGGTCATGTGCTCCATGCGGCCCTTGCGGACGGCGAGGAGCTGGGTGACGGCGCCGAGGTACTCCTCGGGGCAGTCGACGGTCAGGCGCTCGACCGGCTCGTGGAGCTTGCCGTCGACCTCCTTGGTGACGACCTGCGGCTTGCCGACGGTCAGCTCGTAGCCCTCGCGGCGCATCTGCTCGACCAGGATGGCCAGCGCCAGCTCGCCACGGCCCTGGACCTCCCACGCGTCGGGACGCTCGGTCGGCAGGACGCGCAGCGAGACGTTGCCGACGAGCTCCTTGTCGAGGCGGTCCTTGACCATGCGGGCGGTGACCTTGGAGCCCTTGGCCTTGCCGACCAGCGGCGAGGTGTTGGTGCCGATGGTCATCGAGATGGCCGGCTCGTCGACCGTGATGAGCGGCAGCGGGCGCGGGTCCTCGGGGTCGGCCAGCGTCTCACCGATCATGATCTCGGGAATGCCCGCGATCGCGATGATGTCGCCGGGACCGGCCTCCTCGGCGGGCTTGCGCTCCAGCGCGTCGGTCATGAGCAGCTCAGTGATCTTGACGCGCTGGATCGTGCCATCGGTACGGCACCACGCGACCTGCTGACCCTTGCGGATCTTGCCCTGGTGGATACGGCACAGCGCGATCCGGCCCAGGTAGGAGGAGGCGTCGAGGTTGGTGACGTGCGCCTGCAGCGGGGCGCTCGGGTCGTAGGTCGGCGCCGGGATCGTCGACTTGATGATGTCGAACAGCGGCTCGAGGTCCTCGGAGTCGGGCATGCCGCCGTCGTCGGGCCGCGCCAGCGCGGCGCGCCCGGCCTTGGCCGAGGCGTAGACGATCGGGAAGTCGATCTGGTCGTCGGTCGCGTCGAGGTCCATGAACAGTGCGTAAACTTCGTCGACGACCTCCGCGATGCGGGAGTCGGGACGGTCGACCTTGTTGATGCACAGGATGACCGGCATCTTCGCCGACAGCGCCTTGCGCAGCACGAAGCGCGTCTGGGGCAGCGGGCCCTCGGAGGCGTCCACCAGCAGCACGACGCCGTCGACCATCGACAACCCGCGCTCGACCTCGCCGCCGAAGTCGGCGTGGCCGGGGGTGTCGATGATGTTGATGGTCATGTCGCCGTGCTTGACGGCGGTGTTCTTCGCGAGAATGGTGATGCCCTTCTCGCGCTCTAGGTCGTTGGAGTCCATGACGCGGTCGTCGACGTCCTGGTTGGCGCGGAAGGCCCCGGACTGCCAGAGCATGGCGTCGACCAGCGTGGTCTTGCCATGGTCGACGTGCGCGATGATCGCGATGTTCCGCAGGTCGTCGCGGCTGTTCAAAGGCATGATGACGTCTCGCTCTGTGTTCGTGGAGGCAGACCGCGCGAACCGCGGCCTATTAAGTCTAGTTGATCCCGCTCATGGCAGGAGCGGCACGAGGTGCCGGGCGGCGAACGCCCTGGCCTCCTCATCGCTGCTCAGGGGTACGACACTGTCCGGGGTGAGCAGGAACGACAGGGTCACCCTTATGAACACCTCGGCGACCGCTTCTGATTCCGGGCTGCGCAGATGCCCGGCCAGATGTTCCCTCGCCACCCTAAGGTACGGCCCCGCCTCCAGCGTCAGGTGCGGCAGGATCGTCTCCGGCTCCCCGGCCAGGAGCCTGCCGAGCAGCGCGTGCCCGCGCACTCCCCGCAGGGTGACCGCGAACCCCTCCGCCACCTGGTCGGCCAGCGTCGGCAGCGGCCCCACCGCCGCCTCGAACTCCTTCAGGAACCGGTGGAGCTCTCGCATGATCAACGCCTGGATGAGGTCGCCCTTGCGGGAGAAGCGGCGGTAGACGGTCACCCGCGACAGGCCCGCCGCGCGGGCGACGTCGTCCATGGTGGTCCGGCGCAGGCCGTGCTCCACGATCCGCGCGAAAGCGGCATCGAGGATGCGATCGGCCGTCTCGTCCATGGCGCAAGCGTAGAGATACATAGCCGCTTGCACATTCATGATGATGCCGGGGCGGGCGTTGCTCCCTACATTGACGGCATGACCTGGACAGAGTTGGTCATGAACGCGGCTCCGGCCGGCGGCGACCGTCCCGCGGTCACCGACGTACGGACCGGCGAGGTCATGACCTATGCCACTCTCGTCCGCCGAGTCACTCACGCGGCGGCCGGGTTGCGCCGTCACGGCTTGAGGTACGGCGACCACGCGCTGGTCGACCTGCCTCCGGGCGCGGCACTGCCGTGCGCGGTGCATGCCGTCGCCTGGGCGGGCGGGGTGGCGCTGCTCAATCCGGGCGGCGTCGCGCGGCTGGCCGTCGTCCACCGGATGCGCGAGACGCGGGCGGAGAAGGTGTTCACCTTCGAGCCGGGCCAGGGACCGGACCGGTTCTCCTCGCTGATCGGCGAGGAGCGCGTGGACTTCGGCCCGCTGGCAGGACCGGCGCTGACCCTCGACGGCCGGCGGGTGCTGAGCCACGAGGAGCTCGCCGGCGACCTGCGCAGGCTCGCCGCCCGGCTGCTCATCGACAAGGACGACGTGGTGCTGGTGGCCGTCACCGACGTGTTCAAGGCGCTGCGCGCGCTGGACCTCGCGCTCATGTGCGGCGCGCACGTGGTCGTGGCGCACGAGCCGACGCTGATCGGCTGCAGGGTGCTGGCCAGCGAGCACGCGGCCACGCTGGTCGTGGCGCCGTACGAGCTGGCCAGGCGGCTGCTGGGCGATCCGCTGCTGCGGGTGGTCGACGACCGGGCGGTCACGAGCTCACTCGCGCTGTGAGAAAACGGTGACAGAGCGCGCCAAGTGCGCCACTGTGAAGTCATGGCGGATGCCCCGCGGCACAACCTGCCGGCCGAGCCCAACCGGTTCGTCGGCCGTGAGCGCGACATCGGCGACCTGTGCGCGATGTTCGACGAGACGCGCGCGGTGACCTTGTGCGGAGTCGGCGGCATCGGCAAGACGCGGCTGGCGTTACGCGTGGCCCACCGGCTGCTCGACGACTTCGCCGACGGCGTGTGGGCGGTCGAGCTGGCCAAGATCTCCCGGCCCGAGCTCGTCATGCAGGAGATCGCCGAGGTGTTCGGGCTGGAGAGCGAGCGCGGCCGCGACCTCACCGACGCCGTCGTCACCCGGCTGGCCGGGTCGAGCTGCCTGGTCCTGCTGGACAACTGCGAGCACCTCGTCGAGGCCACCGCGCACGCGGCGGCGGCGCTGATGGCCGGCTGCCCGGGTATACGGGTGCTGGCCACGAGCCGGGAGGCGCTGCGCATCTCCGGCGAGCTGATCTGGCACGTGCCGCCGCTCGACCTGCCCGGCGCCGACCCGTCGGCGGCCGAGTCGGTGCAGTTGTTCCTCAACCGGGCGCGGGCCGCCGGAACCCAGCTCGGCGAGGAGAGCCTGCCCGACGTGGCCAGGCTCTGCCGCGCGCTGGACGGCCTCCCGCTGGCCATCGAACTGGCCGCCGCCCGCACCCGCATGCTGAGTCCGGGCCAGATCGCCGACCGGATCGACGACCGGTTCGCACTTCTCACCTCCGGCGACCGTACGGCTCCCGCCCGGCAGCGGACGCTGGCCGCGGCGGTCGAGTGGAGCCACGACCTGCTGTCGGAGGCGGAGAAGACGCTGCTGCGCCGGCTGTCGGTGCTGGCCGGCGGCTTCGACCTCGACCTGGTCGAACGGGTGTGCGCCGAGCCGCCGCTGTCGGAGTCGCGCATGGTCACGCTGCTGGGCGCGCTGGTCGACAAGTCGCTGGTGGTCTGCGACGAGGACCGCGGGCGCTTCCGGCTGCTCGACACCATCCGGCAGTTCGCCGCCGAGCGGCTGGCCGACTCCGACGAGGAGCGGATGGTACGCGACCTGCACCTGAGGGTGCTGTGCAAGCTTCAGGAGCGGGCCTTCGACGCGGAGTTCCTCACGCCCGGCGTCACCTGGCGCGAACGGCTGGCCGCCCACACCGGCAGCCGCGACCGGCTCGCCGACCAGCGGGCCGCCCTGGAGTGGGCGCTGCGCTCCGGCAACGTCACCATGGGCCTGCGGTTGTGCATGCGCAGCAGCGGCCTGCTCTCGCTGGGCGGCAGCGCCGCCGAGGTCGTCGGCTGGGTCGAGCGGCTGCTGCGGCAGGACCTCAGCCGGGTGGCGCCGGAGCAGATCGGGCTGGCGAAGGGCTACCTGGCGTACGGGCTGCTGACCCGCGACGACCTCGACAGCGGCCTGGCCGCCGCCCGCGAGGGCCTGGCCGGCATGGCCGGGGACCCGTTCGTCCTGGCCACGGCCCACACGGTGGCCGGCGGAGCACTGCTGCGCATGGGCAGGGGCGACGAGGCGACCGCCCACATCGACAGCGCGCTGGCGGTGGCCAGGGACAACGGCGACCGGTTCAACGAGGCCGGGGCGCTCATCGAGGGGTCCATCTACTCGCTGCAGCGCGGCCGCCAGCGCGAGGCCCAGCGCGGCGCCGAGGAGGCCTACGCCGTGGCGAGCGCGCACGGCCATCCGTGGATTCTCGCCATGGCCGCCTCCCACCTGGGTCTTGCCGCCGAGACCCGCGGCGACCTGGAGTCGGCGGCCGAGCACTACGACGCGGCCATCTCCTGGCTGCGCGAGCTCGGCAACCGCGGCGACCTGGCCCAGAACCTCGCCAGGAGCGGCCGCGTCTGCGCGCACCTCGGCGACCTGGCCGCCGCCCGCGAACGGCTGGCCGAGGCGGTCGCCATGGCCCGCGAGTGCGGCCTGCGCCAGGCCATGAACCGCTGCCTGGTGTCGCTGTCCGCGCTGGCGCGGGCCGAGGGCGACCTGGAGAGCGCGGTGCTGGCCTCGTCCGCGGTGGCCGCCCTGCGCGAGTCGATGGGCCAGCGGACCGGCTCGGTCAAGGTCGACGAACTGCTGTCGGCCGCCCGTGCCAAGCTGGGCGAGGGCCGTACCACGTCGTTGTGGTCGAGGGGGCGCTCGCGGCCGGCGTACGAGGTGGCGACGCAGGTGCTTGAGGGGCGCAGGCCGGAACCGGCCGCGGGCCCGGTCCAGGTGGAGCCGGTACGCGCCTCACTGCTGACCACCCGCGAACAGGAGATCGCCGGCATGCTCACCCGCGGCCTGTCCAACAAGGCCATCGCCGAGGAGCTGGTGATCAGCCCCGCCACGGTGGCCCGGCACATCGCCAACATCATGGACAAGCTCGGCTACACCTCGCGCGCGCAGATCGCCGTGTGGGCCGCCGACCATGGTGTTCCTTCTGCATAATCATCTGCATAATCCGCCCCATGCGCGCGGAACCCGGCGTCCCTACCGTGGTCGCATGGACCAGCGGATCGTCATGATCGACCCCGGGACGGGGCAGACGCTCACCGAAGAACAGCACGATGAGCGGCTGGCCACGGCGGCCGCGCTGCTCCGGCGGCGAGGGGTGCGGGCGGGTGACACGGTGCTGATCTGCCTGCCGGTCGGATCCGACCTGCTGGTGGCGGCGGACGCGGTGATGGCGGCGGGAGCGGCCGTCTCGCCGCTGGCGCCCGACGGCGACGGCCTCTGGGAGCGGGTCGTGACCAGCTCCGCCCGGCTGATGATCTCCGACGATCCGCGGGCGCTCGCGGCGGCCCAGGACTCCAGGATCAGGGTGGTGATGAGCGCCGCTGAGCTGGGTGCCTAAGCTCGGATTCATGCCGCTTGCGAAGAATTTTCCCGTCATGCTCAGGACCTCGGACGGCATCCGCCTGGAAGGGGTCCACACGCCCTCCGCCTCCGCCTCTGATGCCGGGATCGTGCTGGCCCACGGGTTCACCGGGTCGTGGCGGTGCGCGGACACGCGCCGGATCACGCACGTGCTCAGCCGGTTCGGCGGTGTGGTGTCCTTCGACTTCCGCGGGCACGGGCACTCGGGCGGCGAGAGCACCGTGGGCGACCTTGAGGTCCACGACGTGGAGGCCGCGGTACGGCACGCGCGGGTCATCGGATACCGCAAGATCGCCGTGGTGGGTTTCTCCATGGGGGCGGCGGTCGCCGTACGGCATGCGGGATTGCACGGGGGGATCGACGCGGTGGTCGCGGTGAGCGGCCCCGCGCGGTGGTACTACCGGGGCACCAAGCCGATGCGCCAGGTCCACTGGGCGATCGAGAAGCCGATCGGCCGGATCGCCGCGCGCGTGGTCAAGCGGACCCGGATCGCGCGCGGCCAGTGGGACCCGGTGCCGATGCCGCCGCACGAGGCCGCCGCCCTGATCTCGCCCACGCCCTTGCTGATCGTGCATGGGGACGCGGACACGTTCTTTCCCCTGGAGCACGCCCGTCAGCTCTACGACGGCGCCCGGGAGCCGAAGGAGCTGTGGATCGAGCCGGGGTACGGCCACGCCGAGTCGGCGGCCAGGCCCGATCTGGTTCTCCGGATCGGAAAGTGGATTGATTCGAACCTTTCCTGAGTAATAGGCGTCTACCTAGGGCGGATGGAAGAAAACCGCCGGGAGAAAGTCCTTGGGGAAGGAAACCGCCCCGGGTGGAGACCGTAGGACATACTTCATGTAGTCAGGCGGTCGCCCAGCGTTGCGGGGGCGCGCTGGGTGCCATCTAGACGTGCGAAGGGGCCCGCGGGATCGCGGGCCCCTCTCGTGCCTCCGCACTTTCCCCAGGTCAGCCCAGGTCCACCCGCTTCCGGACCCACCGCTTCCGGGTCCACCCGGGCTCCGGGCCCACCCCGCCTTCCGGGGTTCACCCGCTTCCCGGCCCACCCGCATCCGGGCCCACCCCGCCTTTCGGGGTCCACCCGCATCCGGGCCCACCCGCCGCCGGGGTGATCCGGCGCCGGGTTTGGCTTGTCGGGGTTCGGGTTTTTGTGGCTTTGGGTGGTGGGTCAGCCCAGGCGGGCGATGGTCTTGTACTCCAGGTAGGCGCTCAGGCCCTCGGGGCCCAGTTCGCGGCCGAGGCCGCTGGCCTTGTAGCCGCCGAACGGGACGTTGGCCTCCAGCATGAGGCAGTTGACGCCGTAGGTGCCGGTGCGGACCTGGCGGGCGATGTCCATGCCGTGGTCGGTGTCAGCGGTCCAGACGGTGCCGCACAGGCCGTACTCGCTGTCGTTGGCGATGCGCAGCGCGTCCGCCTCGTCGTCGTAGGGGATGACGGCGAGCACGGGGCCGAAGATCTCCTCGCGGGCGATCCGCATGTCGTTGGTGGCGCCGGCGAAGACGGTCGGGGCCACGTACCAGCCGCGGTCCATCGGGCGGGTCAGGCCGCCGACGACGACCTTGGCGCCCTCGTCCATGCCGATCTTGATGTACCCCTCCACCCGCTCCTGCTGCCGCTTGGCAACCAGGGGGCCGATGCCGGTCGCCGGGTCGGCCGGGTCGCCGACGGGCTGGGAGCTGACCATGGCGGCGACGGCCTCGACGACCTCGTCGTACCTGTTGCGAGAGGCGAGGATGCGCGTCTGGGCCACGCAGGCCTGGCCGTTGTTCATGAGCGAGGCGATGGCGAGCATGCCCATGCTGGCGGGCAGGTCGGCGTCGTCGAGGATGATGGCGGCGGACTTGCCGCCCAGTTCGAGGCTGACCCGCTTGAGCTGCTCGCCGCAGATGGCGGCGATGCGCCGGCCGGCGGCGGTGGAGCCGGTGAAGGCGACCTTGTCGACGTCCGGGTGGGAGACGAGGTGCTCGCCGGCCTCGCGGCCCGCGGGGACGATGTTGAGCACGCCCGCCGGGATGCCGGCCTCGGTGATCATGTCCGCGAACATGTAGGAGTCGAGCGGGGTCTCCGGCGCGGGCTTGAGCACGATCGTGCATCCGGCGAGCAGCGCCGGTGCGATCTTGGTCATCGAGACGAACTGCGGGACGTTCCACGGCACGATCGCGGCCACCACGCCGACGGGCTCGCGCCGGACGGTCGTGGGGCCGAACAGGCCGGGACGCTCCTCCTCCTGCTCGAACGTCTTGCCGTACTCGGCGTAGAACTGCAGCATGCCGAGCGGCTGAGGTGTCTGGGCGAGGTTGGAGAACGTGATCGGCGAGCCCATCTCCTCGGTGATGAGCGCGGCCATCTCGCCCTGCTTGGCGGCGTAGATGTCGGCCAGCCTGCCGATGGCCGCGGCGCGTTCCGCGAAGGTCATGCGGGGCCAGGGGCCGTGGTCGAAGGCCGCGCGGGCGGCGGCGACCGCGCGGTCCATGTCGGCCGGGGTGCCGTCGGGTACCCGGCCCACGACCTCCTCGGTGTGCGGGGAGATGACGTCGATCACACCGGTGCCCGCGGGGGCCACCCATTCGCCCCCGATGAACAGCGTGTCGTGCTGGCGCATGTCGTGAGCCTCCTACCGACCGAATGCTTGCTTGGTTCAGTCTTCCTCTGGCGAAGAGCCGTGTCCAGGGAAACCGAACCATGTTCTGTCCAGAACGGCAAGGGCACGAGGAGCCTTAGCACCCCGTCGCGCCACTCGGGAAGCCTACGGGCCCGGGGGCGCGGGCAACGGCCCGGGAAGGGGCACGGCCCGGGAGGGGGCACGGCCCGGGAGGGGGCACGGCCCGGGAGGGGGGCGTGGCTCGGGAGGGGGTGGGGCTCGGGAAGGGGTGGGGCGCGGCTTGGGAGGGGGCGCAGGCGTGGGGGCTGCGGCCGGGGGAGGGGCCGCGGTGGGAGGAGGTGGTGGGCGGCTGCCGATGCGGGTTGGGTGGGCCTCGTGATGGTGCCCGGTGTTTACTCCGCTTGGCAGCCGCCCGCCTGAGTGGCTAGCCGATCAGGTGCTTCATCGCCCTCCTCACCAGATCGGTCCGGATGGCCTGCGTGGTCAGGCTCTCCGCGCCGAACCCGAGGTAGACCGTGTCACGGGTGACGATGCCGCCGCCCTCCTCGAAGAGCTGGTCGGTGCGGAACCAGTTGTTGACCGAAGGCGCCGACCCCGCCGGCGGGTCGGCCGCGGTCCAGCCGCCCAGGTCCGACTCGAAGGAGGTCTGCTCGGCGCTCGCGCCGTCCAGGGTGACCGTGAAGTCGTCGAGGAAGACGCCGGCGCCCTGGGTGGCCCAGTCGCTGATGTAGGAGATCGACAGCTCGACCTGCTTGCCCGCGTACGGGGTCAGGTCGATCTTCCACTGCTGCCAGCCGCCCGAGTTGCCCGAGGCGGCGTGCCAGGCGCCGGAGGTTCCGGTGGGCTCGCAGTTGACGCCCTGGTAGCGCTGGGTGAAGGGGTGGATGTCGCGCCAGCCGCCGGAGTTCTCGGTCTTGCAGCTCTCCCCGGTGTCCTGGGTGGTGTGGCCGTTGGCGTCGGGCAGGGTGGTCCAGTCGTCCTGCCCGGCGGTGCGGGCCTCGACGGTCAGGAAGTCCCAGGCGCCCTCGGTGTCGTAGGAGGTCCAGAACGACAGGTCGCCGCTGCTCTTGCCGGTCAGGTTGACGGTCTTGGTCAGGCGTTTCCAGGAGACGTCGGCGATGCCGCTGTAGACGTCCCAGGCGCCGGTGTGCGGGTCGAAGGGGCCGCCGGGCCGTACCCACTTGATCTGGGCGGAGCTGGCGAACCGCGGGAACTGCGCGGCGGGCAGGATCGCCGAGGTGGCCACGTAGGAGTTGGTGTGGGTGGGTTCGAGCGTGCCGTTGAAGCCCTCGAACCTGCCGCCCTTGCCCTGGAGGGCGAAGGGGTTGCCGGTGCCGTGGTCGGTGCCGGCGTCGTCGAAGAAGACGTAGGCGCCGAGCCAGTACTGCTGGAAGTCGTTGAAGATCGGGATGCACGGCGGGTCGGACGGTGTCGTGCACTCGGGCTGCGTGGGCTGGTTGGGCTGGTAGAAGTAGGCGCCGTTGTTGTTGGCGGCGTAGGACGGGTATTTGCCGGCGTGCAGCAGCTTGCCGCCCTCGTTGAGGTAGTCGCGCACCGCGAGTTCGGTGTCCACGCCCAGCTTGGACGTGGTGCCGGGGGCCTGGCCGACGCTTCTCGGGATGATGTCGTCGCCGGTCTCCCAGACGATCGCCTTGTAGTGGCTCAGCGTGCCGAGCGGGTGCGGGGCCTTGCGTCCGGCCTTGTCCACGTCGTAGACGTCGGAGCTGTAGCCGGCCTCGTCGAGCGACTTGACGTACTCGTCGGCGTACTTCGCCTCGGTGACGCCCTGGACGGGGCTGATGCCGGTGACGTCCTCGGCGGCCAGGACGAGAACCTTGCCCCCGATGTCGCTGTTGACCTTGTAGGTGAAGGAGTCGCTCTTCTTGGCGATCGAGCTGAACCAGACCTTCACCGTGTCGCCTGGCCGGGTGCCGGTGATCTTGCCGCGCATCCAGTGGTAGTAGCGGTTGTAGCCGTCGCCGTAGCGCTCGCCGCCGCGCCACTCGCCGGTCAGCACGGTCTTGGTACGCCCGCCGTTGACCTGGTACTGCAGCCAGATCGGACCCAGCTTGCGCTTGGCGTTGACCTGGACGACCTGGTCGCGGCCGTTGCTGGTCTCGAAGGTGTCCAGGACGAAGTCCGGTGTCGTGTTGCCCAGGTGGCTGACGGGCTCGACCGGGTTGCGCGCCGACTTGGCCACGTCGAGTGCGAAGGGGATGTTCTTCTCGAACTCCGCCTGGACCAGCGCCTCGTCGTCGGGGAAGACGAAGCCGCAGCCTTCGCAGCCCTCGTTCAGCTCGGGAGTCCAGGACAGCGTGCCGTACTGGGAGTGCGCGCGGTCGTTGGTGTCGCCGTTGGTGATGTACAGCTCGGCGCCGAGGTCGGGGTCGAAGCCGGGGATCGCCGGGTTGGCGTCGTCGCCCGACAGCGCCTCGTAGATCGGGTTGTCGGCGGTCTCCGTGGCGATCTGCACACCCAGCGGGTAGAGCAGCAGCGGGCCGAAGGAGTGGTAGTTCACGTTGAACGCGAACCGGATGCGCTTCATCAGGCCGTCGAACGCCTTGGTCTCCGGCTCGCTGGCCGGGCCGGCGCCCCGGTAGGTGTCGCTGCTCGGGATCGAGGAGGAGCCCTCCTCGTCGTAGTGGAAGTTCGTGGGGAAGTTCCGGTTCGGGTCGACGCCGTCGCCGCGGGTGATGGTCCCGTCGCCGTTCACGTCGCGCAGGTTCTTACGCCAGAGGCGGTTGCCCTCGGTGAAGCTGAAGTCGTAGCCGTCGGGGTTGGCCACCGGCAGGAACCAGAGCTCGGTGGTGCCCAGCAGACTGCGCAGCGACGCCTTGTTGGCGACCACGTGCTTGAGCAGCCGCATGTTGACCTCGGTCGCGATCCACTCGCGGGCGTGCTGCGTGGCGGAGTAGAAGACCGCGGGTTTGGCGCCGTCCGGCAGGATGCGGGCCAGTGAGGTGACCTTGGCGGCGAGGATGTCCTTGCCCTGGATGGTCTTGCCGATGGACATCAGCTTGACCACGTCTTTGTTGGCGTTGGCGATGGACCTGAGCTGGTCGGCGATGCCGCCCGGCTCCGTGTAGGACTTCCAGACGGTGTAGCCGCCGGCGGCCTGGGCCTTGGCCGCCTCCAGTTGTGTCTGGCCCTGCTGGTTGCGTACGGGCTCCGGCTTGTGGCCGAGCTTGGCGAGCCCCGCGAGCCCCGCCTGGTCGGCGGTCAGCTCGATGTGCTCCTTACCGCCGTTGACCTGCTGTTGTACGACGTCGAAGCCTGCCTCCCTGAGCCTCTCGCCGGTGCCGAGCGGGCTGTCGAGCTGGTAGAGCTCGATACGATCGCTGGGCGGCAGTGGATCCACGACCGACGCCTGGGCCTCGACGGAGACCAGGGAGCTGCCTAAGCCGATTAAGACGGCTGTGAGGAGCGTTAGAGAACGTGACACGGTCTGCCCCTTCGCAGAGACGATTCGCTCGCAATTTCGCTCCGCGGGGTGTCCTCGGCAAGACCCAAAGTTCGGGGCTACCTCACAAAGTGGTAGATACTTCGCCAATGGTGCATGGGTTAGTCGGTTCCGGTGGCAACGACCAAGATCATCTTCTATAGTCACCACGTCTAGGAGGGGAGGGACGAGCGTGGGAGTCAGGCGTTTCGCCGCCATCGCCACCGTGCTCGTCGGCCTGCTCGCAGCGCCCCTTCCGCAGGCCGCCACCGCCGATCCCGGCAGCCCCGCGCAGCTGCGCAAGCTGACGAAGCAGGCCGCCCAGCTCAACAAGCTCTTCCGTGGCCAGATCGAGTTCCTGGAGGACGCGCGCATCCAGGCCAAGAAGGCCACCGAGAACGCCGACAAGCTCAGGGGCCAGCTCGGCGCGGCGCGCGGCGAGGTCGCCAACATCGCCCAGAGCACCTACATGAGCGGGCCGCTCGACGGCACCCAGCTCCTGGCCATCGCCGACCCCGCCATGCTGCTCGGCCAGGCCGCGAACATGCAGTACATGTCCGACGAGCGCACCAGCCGGGTCCAGCGCATCGAGCAGCTGATCAAGAGCGCCAACACCGCGAAGAAGGCGGCCGACGCCAAGATCAAGGAACTCGAGAAGAAGATCAAGGAGATGCGCGACAAGCGGCGCGACGTCGAGAAACTCCTGGCCAAGTACGGCTTCCAGACCCCGACCGGCGGCGCGGGCCTCACCCAGCGCATGACCAGCGTGAAGATCGAGGTCATGCAGAACTTCCCCATGCCCTACGGCGTGGGCTGCCTGCGCCCCGGCGACCCCGGCGAGCACGGAAAGGGCCGGGCCTGCGACTTCATGATCTCGCGCGGCTACGCCTCCGGCGCCGACGCCGACCGCGGCGACGCCCTGGCCGAGTTCCTGATCAAGAACGGCTCCCGCCTCGGCGTGATGTACATCATCTGGAAGCAGCGCTACTACGACATCCGCTCGGGCGGCGGCTGGGACCCCATGTCCGACCGGGGCAGCGTCACCGCCAACCACTACGACCACGTCCACGTCTCCGTCTTCTGATGGACTTCGAGGAGCACCGCAGCCACCTGTGGGCCGTGGCCTACCGGCTGCTGGGCAGCGTCGCCGACGCCGACGACGCCGTGCAGGAGACCTGGCTGCGCTGGCGGCAGGCCGACCAGGCCGCCGTCACCGCGCCCCGGGCCTACCTGACCACCGTCGTGAGCCGGATCTGCTACGACCAGCTCGGCTCCGCCCGCGCCAAGCGCGAGTCCTACATCGGGCCGTGGCTGCCCGAGCCGGTGGTCGAGGAGCCGGGGCCGGAGGACCGGGCGACCATGGACGAGTCCGTGGGCATGGCGCTGCTGGCCGTCCAGGAACGGCTGAGCCCGGCCGAGCGGACGTCGCTGGTGCTGCATGACGTGTTCGCGATGCCGTACGAGGAGATCGCCGGCATCCTGGGCAGGAGTCCCGGCGCGGTCCGGCAGCTCGCGGCGCGAGGGCGGCTGCGCGTGCGGGACTACGCGCCGCGGCGCTCGCTCGACCGCGACGAGCAGGCGGCGGCGGTGCGGGCCTTCGCCGCGGCGGCCACCACCGGCGACCTCCGGGCGCTCGTGGCGGTGCTCGACCCGGACGTGGTCTGGCGCTCCGACGGCGGCGGCGTGGTGGGCGCGGCGCTGGTGCCGGTCGTCGGCGCCGAGAAGGTGGCCAGGGTCGTGATGGGGCTGGTCGAGCGCTGGTTCACCGGCATGGCCGCGCACTTCCGGGAGGTCAACGGCGGTCCGGGCGTCGTGATCGTGAACGAGGGTGCCGCCGTGGACACGGTCATGTCCTTCACCGTCTCCGACGGGCGGATCACCGAGATTGATGTGGTGAGAAATCCCGACAAGCTGGGCCATGTGAGGTAGTTCACTCAGACGTTTTCCTCAACCGTCCTGTCTCCCCTGCAGAAGCGAAGGACAGGAGACGGACATGGGCATCATGGACATCGTGGTCATCGGAGCCGGCTACGCGGGCATGACGGCGGCGCTCCGCCTCGACAGGCGCCACCGGATCACCCTGATCAGCGCCGGCGACAGCTTCACCGAGCGGATCAGGCTGCACGAGTTGGCGGCGGGGCGGCCGTCGGTGAGCACGCCGCTGGCCGAGCTGACCCGGGGGACCGGCATCAGGACCGTCGAGGGCCGGGTCACCGGCATCGACGCCGAAGCCAGGACCATCACGCTGGGAGACGGGCGCGAGTTCCGCTATGACACGCTCGTGTACGCGCTGGGCAGCTTCACCGACACGAGCGTCCCGGGCGTGGCCGAGCACGCCTACGCCGCCGAGAACGCGGCCGAGCTGGGAGAACGGCTGCGCCGGGGCGGTGGCCACCTGGCCGTGGTGGGCGGCGGGCTGACCGGGATCGAGCTGGCCACGGAACTGGCCGAGTCGTACCCGCGCTGGCAGGTCAAGCTGGTCACCGGCGCCCACCCGGCCGCCGGGCTGTCGCGCCGTGGCCGCGCGCATGTCGCCAAGGTGCTGTCCAGGCTGGGGGTGAGCGTCCACGCGGACACGCGGGTCGAGGCGGTGACCTCCGGCGGGCTCAGCACGGCGCAGGGCCCGATCGAGGCCGACGTCGTGGTGTGGGCGGGTTCGTTCGCCGTGCCGGAACTGGCGGCCAAGGCCGGGCTGGCGGTGGACGGGCGCGGCAGGACGCTGGTCGACGCCACCCTGCGCTCGGTCTCCCACTCCGACGTCTACGTGGTCGGCGACGCCGCCGCCGTGGACCTGCCGAGGGCCGGGGTCTCGCGCATGTCGTGCGCGGTCGGGATGCCGATCGCCGCGCACGCGGCCGATGCCGTCAACGCCCGCGCCCGCGGCCGCGCGGCCCGGCCCTTCCGCTTCCGTTACATGATCCAGTGCGTCAGCCTCGGCCGCCGCGACGGCGTCATCCAGGTCGTGCGCCGCGACGACTCGCCGATCGAGCTGATCGTGCCCGGCCGCCCGGGCGCGTGGGTCAAGGAGCTGATCTGCCGGTACGCGGCCGGCTCGCTGCGCGTCGCCCGCCTGCTGCCGCGCTCCTACTGGTGGCCCAAGTAGTCCTTCAGCCAGTGGTAGGAGCTCTTGGGCGTACGGCGCAGCGTCTCGAAGTCCACGTGGACCAGTCCGAAGCGCTGGTTGTAGCCCTCCGCCCACTCGAAGTTGTCCAGCAGCGACCAGACGAAGTAGCCGCGCACGTCCACGCCGTCCCGCCGGGCCCGCTGGAGCGCGGCGAGGTGGCCGTCGAGGAAGGCGATGCGCTCCGGGTCGTCGACGGTGCCGTCGGGGGAGAGGCTGTCGGGCTGGGAGCAGCCGTTCTCGGTGACGTAGACGGGCGGGAGCCGCTGGCCGTACCGCTGCTTGAGGCCCGTCAGCAGCTCGTGCAGGCCGTCGGGGACGACGGGCCAGCCGAAGGCGGTGGTGGGGTAACCGGTGATGCCGGCGTCGTCGAAGGGGAAGCCGTCCTGCCGCGGCGCGGCGATGCGGGTGGGGTTGTAGTAGTTGACGCCGAGGCCGTCGATGGGGGTGGAGATCACGTCCAGGCCGTCCTGCGGGGCGTCCTTGCCGAAGGCCGACAGGTCCGGGTACGCGCCGGTGAGGATGGGATCGTTGAACAGCCGGTTGTGCAGCGTGTCGTAGGCCTCGGCGGCGGCGAGGTCCTCGGGGCGGTCGGAGGCGGGCCAGACCGGGGTGCAGTTGTTGGAGATGAGGATCTCGCGGGCGCCGGCCGCGCGGAGCGCCTGGGTGGCCAGGCCGTGGGCCAGGAGCTGGTGGTGGGCGGTGGGCAGGGCGTCGAGCAGCAGGCTCTGGCCGGGGGCGTGCACGCCGAGGGCGTAGCCGAAGGCCATGTGGACGAAGGGCTCGTTGAGGGTGATCCACGTCTCGACCCGGTCGGCCAGGCGGTGGGCCACGATGGCGGCGTAATCAGCGAATTTTCCGGAAATATCGCGGTTCATCCAGCCGCCCTCGTCCTGGAGCTCCTGCGGCAGATCCCAGTGGAACAGGGTGGGCACCGGCGTGATGCCCTCGGCCAGCAGGTCGTCCACGAGGCGGTCGTAGAAGGCCAGACCCTTGTCGTTGGTACGGCCGCCAGGCTGAACTCTCGGCCAGGAGATGGAGAAGCGGTAGGCGTTGACGCCGAGACCGGACATGAGCGCGATGTCCTCGGCGGTGCGGTGGTAATGGTCGCAGGCCACGTCGCCGGTGTGGCCGTCGCGTACGCGGCCGGGCTCATGGGTGAAGGTGTCCCAGATCGAGGGGCCCCGGCCGTCTTCCGCGACGGCGCCCTCGATCTGGTAGGCGGCGGTAGCCGTACCCCACAAGAAGGTGCTCATAAGAGGTGAGTATCACTCATGTAATTGCCGGGCCGAAAGAGCAAGACTGTACTTGCTGGTAATGCGCCAGGATGGAGAACATGACGAGTACCTTGCGCCGCCGCCCCGCCCAGCGCCGCAGCGTGGAGAGGGTTGAGCGGATGCTCGACGAGTGCGCGCTGCTTCTCGACCAGGTGGGGTACGACGCGCTGACCACCAAGGAGGTCGCGCGCCGAGCCGAGGTTCCGATCGGCACGTTCTATCAGTTCTTCCCCGACAAGCAGGGGCTGGTCCGCGCCCTGGCCATGCGCAACCTGGAGGCGTTCCTCCAGCGGGTGACCGAGCGGATCGCCGGAGCCGACCTTGAGCACTGGACCGACCTCGTCGACCTGGCCATCGACGAGTTCGTCGCGATGAAGCGCACGACGCCGGGGTTCGCCGTGGTGGACTTCGGGGAGGTGCTGCCGACGCCCGGCGGACCCGCGGTCGAGGGCACCAACCGGACGCTGGACGCGGCGCTGGAGAACAACGTCATCGTGGCCGACCGGCTGCGGGCGCTGACCGTCGACCTGCTCCACGCCCCCGCGGGGTCGGGGCTGGACCGGGCGCTGCTGGTGGCGGTGGAGGCCACGGACGCGGTGCTGAAGCTGGCGTTCCGCATGCACCCCGACGGCGACCCCGAACTGATCGCCGAATGCAAGCAACTGGTCCGCCGCTACCTGGCCGACCACCTTCCCTAGGGGAGCGCCGAGCGGAGGACGGCCTGGGCGATCGGCGCGGCCGTCTCGCCACCGGAACCGCCGTTCTCCACGACCACGCCCACCGCCACCTCCGGCGCGTCGGCCGGGGCGAAGGCGGTGATGACGGCGTGCGCCGCCGCCCCCTGGGCGTGCTCGGCCGTCCCGGTCTTGGCCGCCACAGCCACGCCGGGGATCGCCGCGGCGGCGCCCGTACCACCGGGCTGGGTGACGGAGACCATCATCGCGGTGAGGTCGGCCGCCACCGTCTCGGGCATCGTGGTGCGGTACTCGGTGGGCCAGGCGCGGTTGATGACCGAGCCGTCGGGCAGGCGGGCCTCCTCCACCAGGTATGGGCGCATGAGCGTGCCCCGGTTGGCGACCGCCGCCGACATCATGGCGATCATCAGCGGCGTCGCCCGGTCCTCGTACTGGCCGATCGCCGACAGGGCGGTCTGCGCCTGGTCCAAGCCCTTCGGGTAACCGCTCTCCGCCACCGGGAGCGGCACGGTCAGCTCGTCGGTGTCGAACCCGAACGCCTGCGCCCCCTCCCGCAGCGTGTCCGGCCCCAGGTCGAGGCCGATGTTGGCGAACGCGGTGTTGCAGGACACCTGGAAGGCGTAGCCCAGCGGCGGATGCCCGTCGCCGCACGGCGTCCCGCCGGAGTTGCCCAGGGAGGTGGTCGTGCCGGGAAGCTGCAGCTGGACGGGCGCGTCCACCTGCGAGGACGGCGTGTACGCGCCGGAGGCCAGCGCCGCCGCCGCGGTCACGACCTTGAACGTCGAGCCGGGCGGATAGTTCTGGCCAAGCGCGCGGTTCAGCAGCGGCCTGCCGGGGTCGGCGCGCAGCCGCCGGTCGGTCTCGGCGAGCTCGCGGGCGTCGAACCCGGCGAAGGCGTTCGGATCGTAGGACGGATACGAGGCCATCGCCAGGATCGCCCCGGTCACCGGGTTGATCGCCACGGCGGCGCCGGGCCGCCCGGTCGCCTTCAAGGCGTCGTAGGCGGCCCGCTGCACCCGGTCCACGATCGTCAGCCGGACGTCGGCCCCCGCCGCGCTCCCGTCCTTCACCAGCGCGCGTACCTTGACCTTGGCGTCGGACCCCGACAACACGCCGTCCTCCGCGTGCTCGACGCCGGTCTCGCGGTAGAGGGACAGGTAGCCGGTCGCGGGCGCGTAGAGCTTCCCTTCTGGATAGACCCGCCGATAGAGGTACGGCCCGCCGTACGCGCGCTCGCTGTAGGCGATCACCGAACCGTCATAGGTGGCGATGTCCCCCCGGGCATGGTCGAACCTGGCGATGATCGTGCGCTGGTTGCGCGGATCGGCGTTCAGGCTGTACGCCTCGAACGTCTGCAGATAGGTGACGTTGGCCAGCAGCGCGAACAACATCGCCGAGCAGACCAGCGCCACTCGGCGCAGGGGGATGTTGATCCGTTTCGCCCTGGGTCCGGCCATGCTCCTCGGTCTAACAGCCGGAAACCCAAGCCAGGGCTAGAGGACGCTGCGGTAGTAGGAAATCTTGTGGTGGATGTACTTCTGCCGCTCGGCGAGGTTGGCGATCTGCTCCTTGACCCGCCGGTCGTGCTCTTCGAGGAGCTCGATGCGCTCGGCGACGGTGTGCTCGCCCTGGCGGACCAGGTCGGCGAAGCGCAGCATCCCGGCGATGGGCATGCCGGTGTCGCGCAGGCAGCGGATCAGGTTCAGCCAGCCGAGGTCTTGCTGGGTGAAGCGGCGCTGGCCTGCGGAGTTGCGCTCGATGCCGGACAGCAGCCCGATCTTCTCGTAGTAACGCAGGGTGTCGAGGCTGAAGCCGGTCTCCTCGACGACCTCCGACGGTGTGTAGACGCTCACGCGACCCATCGTCCCACCTGGAGTGGGCTCCAGGTCAAACTTGACCTGGAGTGGGCTCCAGGACCCACAGTCATCGCCATGAAACTCGCACTGGGCACGATCGGCTTCGGCACCGCCGTCACCATGGACGACACCTTCGCACTGCTCGACCGGTTCGCCGAGGCCGGCGGCACGATGATCGACACGGCCAACAACTATCCCTTCTGGGTGGAGGGGTGCACCGGGGACGAGAGCGAGACGGCCATCGGGGCGTGGCTGGCCGCGCGGGGCAACCGGGACCGGGTGGTGCTGAGCACCAAGGCCGGCGCCCGGCCGACGGTCGCCGGTGACCGTACGCTCGACTCGATGGAAGGGCTGTCGGCGAAGGCGATCGCGAAGGCGGCCGAGGGCAGCCTCACGAGATTGCGGACCGACTACATCGATGTGTATTGGTCGCACATTGATGATGCTTCCGTCACGCTTGAGGAGTCTTTGGGGGCGTTCAACGCGCTGGCCGAGGACGGCAAGATCCGCGCTCTCGGGGCCAGCAACATGCGCGCCTGGCGGCTGGAGCGGGCCAGGAACCTGTCGGCGGGGCGCGGCTGGATGCCGTACACCCACCTGCAGCTGCGCCATACCTACCTACGGCCGCGCCCGCAGACCCTGCAGGCCGAGAGCGCGCACGTGCTGGTGACCGAGGAGACGCTGGAACACGCGGCCGACACCGGGATCTCGCTGTGGGCCTACAACACGCTCATGTCCGGCTCCTACACCGGGCGGGCCGACCGGCCGCTGCCGGAGTCCTACGACCACCCCGGCACCACCCGCCGCCTGGCGGTCCTGCGCGAGGTGGCCGCCGAGCTGGGCGCCACCCCGAACCAGGTCGTGCTGGCCTGGCTGCTGGCCGACGGGCACGTGCCGATCGTGGGCGCCACCCGGCTCGCCCAGCTGGAGGAGGCCATCGGCGCCACCGCGCTGAGCCTCGACCCGGCCCAGAAGGACCGCCTCGACGCCGCCGTCTAGTCGCGGTAGGCCGACGACTGCAGGGTGTAGAGGTCGGCGTACAGGCCGTTCAGCGACATCAGGGCGGCGTGGGTGCCGGCCTCGACGACCTTGCCGTGGTCGAGGACGTAGATGCGGTCGGCGTAGCGGACGCTGGCCAGCCGGTGGGTGATCAGCAGGACCGTGCGGCCGTCGGCGTGGTCGCGGATACGTTCGAACAGGGCGTGCTCGGCACGGGCGTCGAGGGCGGCGGTGGGCTCGTCGCAGATCAGCAGCGGGGCGTCGCGGTGGAAGCCGCGGGCCACGGCGATGCGCTGCCACTGGCCGCCGGACAACTCCTGGCCGTCCTTGAACCGGCGGTCGAGCAGGGTGCGGTAGCCGTGGGGGAGGTCGGCGATGACCTCGTCGGCCCCGGCCACCCGGGCGGCGGCGTCAAGCGCCTCCTCGCCCTTGCCGGTGCCCATGGTGATGTTGTAGCGGGCGGTCAGGGGCCAGCGGGTGTGGTCCTGGGCGATGACCGCGGTGCGCAGCCGCAGCGCCTCGGGCTCGACGTCGCGCAGGTCGACGTCGTCCCAGGTCACGCTGCCCGAGTCGGGTTCGTAGAGGCCGGAAAGGATCTTGGCGAGCGTGGTCTTGCCCGAGCCGTTCTCACCCACGAACGCGATGACCTCGCCCTCGTTGACCTCGATGGAGACGCCGCGCAGCGCCGGGTCGCCGGAGCCCGGGTAGGCGAAGGTGACGTCCTGGGCGGAGATCCGGGCGAAGGACGCCGGAGCCTCCACCGGGCGCGGCTTGGCCAGGCGGCGCTCGGCGTCGTCGCAGAAGTCGAGGAAGTCGGTGAAGTAGAGGCCCTCCTCGTAGAGGCGGTTGGTGGCGTACATGAGATTGCCCAGCGACGACTGGCCCTGGCGGATGGCCAGGACCGCGGTGCCGGCCACGGCCAGCGGGATGGAGCCGAGCGCGAGCAGGACGCCGAGCGCCACGTAGACCAGGCCGCTGCCGAGGCCGCCCAGGGACTCGCCCACGACGCGGGTGAGCGTCTGGCGCTTGGCCAGGCGCAGCAGAACCTCCTGCTCGGCGCGGGCGACCGCGTCGTACATGCGCAGAAGGAAGCCGCGCATCGTGAACGAGCGGACCTCAGCGGCGGGCTGCCGGTTGGCCAGTAGCTCGGCGATGATCCATTTGCGGCGGTTGGCCGGGATGAGGGTGTAGAGGGTGGTGTAGCGCATGCGGGCGCTGCGCACCGCCGCCCACGCGTCGGGCAGTACGGCCAGCAGCAGCAACGGCAGCAGCACCGGATGCAGCACGCCCAGCACGCCGGCCACCGCCAGCAGCCCCACCGCGGCGGTGACCACGTCGATGGCCGAGGTGACCACCGAGTCGGCCATGGCCACGCCGCGCAGCCTGGCCCGCTGCAGCGCGTCGTGGAAGTCTGGGTCGTCGTAGGCGGCGAGCTCGACCCTGCTGGTCAGGCCGTAGAGGCGCTCCTCGGTCAGCCGGCTCACCTGCGGGTCGAGCCGCGACTGCGCCCACCCGGCCCCCGCCTGTACGGCGGTGCGCATCGCCGCCGCCCCCGCCACCAGGGCCAGGCTCGGCAGCGCGGCCACCACCCGGTCGGGCGTCGGACCGTCGCTGAACAGCGCCGTCAGCACCCCGGTCGTGGCCAGCAGCCCGAACGCGGTGAACACCCCGCCGAGCAGGTTGAGCGAGACGGTGGCGACGGTGTCGCGCGGGCTGGCCCGCCACGCCAGCCGCATGGCCTGCCCGATGAGCGAGGGCAGCCGCCTGGCGATGGTGAGGAATCCGGCCTCGGCCATCTTGTCGGTGTGGGCGTGCCAGTCGGAGATGGTGATCTCGCCGATTTCCAGCGCGTCGTCGGCCATGTATGAAGTGTGCGGCAGGGCACTGACAATCCGATCTGGCCCGCGGTCAGATAAGCCTGGTCTGGCTGGCCCCAAATTCTGCGTGACGGGTGTAACACTGTCGGTAGTGCTGTTGCCCGCCCCCCGCGAGGAGTAACGACGGTGCCCACGAACCTTCCGACGGTTCCCAACGCGTTCATCGGCAGGGAGTCCGACCTGGATGAGCTGTTGCGCCTGCTGATGGCGGTGCGTGTCGTGACCTTGTGCGGCACCGGCGGCATCGGCAAGACGCGGTTGTGCCTGAGTGTGGCGCACGAGGCGGTCGAGGTGTTCAGCGACGGCGTCTGGCTGGTGGAGCTGGCCGACCTCGACTGCGGTGACCTGCTGGCGCAGCGCGTCGCCGCGGTGCTGGGCGTGCAGGTGCCGCCCGACGGCGACCCCGCGCAGGCGGTGGCCACGGCGGTCGGCGGCGGCAAGCAACTGCTCGTGCTGGACAACTGCGAGCACCTCATCGAGGACTGCGCCGAACTGTGCACCTACCTGCTGGGCGCCTGCCCCGACCTGCGGGTGATGGCCACGAGCCGCGAGCCGCTGCGGGTGCTGGGCGAGACGGTCTGGCGGGTGCCGCCGCTTTCTCTGCTGCCGGTGGCCGGCGGCGGCAGCGACGCGGTCCGGCTGTTCGTCGACCGGTCGGTGGCCGGCGGCGGGCTGACCTGGACGGCCCAGGACGACGCCGCGGTCAGCGCGCTCTGCGCGGAGCTGGAGGGCATCCCGCTGGCGATCGAGCTGGCGGCGGCGATGACCAGGGTGCTGTCGGTGGAGCAGATCAGGTCGCGGCTGTCCGACCGGTTCAAGCTGCTGACCAGCGGTTCGCGCTCGGCGCCCGCCCGTCAGCGCACGCTGCTCGCCACGGTCGAGTGGAGCTACCGGATGCTGAGCGCCCCGGCCCAGCTGCTGCTGCAGCGCCTGACCGCCTTCCGCGGCGGCTGGACGCTGGAGCTGGCCGAGCTGACCTGCCCGTGCCCGGGACTGGCCGCCGACGAGGTGCTGGCGACGATGGCCGAGCTGGTCGACAAGTCGCTGGTGCTGGCCGACGGCGAGGCGGGCGGCGAGATCCGCTACCGCATGCTCGACACGGTACGCGACTACGGCAGGCAGCGGCTGCAGGAGTCGGGCGACGAGGAGGAGCTGAGGCAGCGGCACCTGGAGTGCGTGTTCCTGGTCTCGAAGCGGCTGGGCGACCTGATCGCGACCTGCGACCGGCGCCACTGGCCGGAGATCACCCGGCGGGCGCTGGTCATCGACGCCATGCAGCCCAACCTGTACGCCGGGCTGGGGTACGCCCGCCGTACCGGCCAGGTGGAGCGGGGCCTGCGCATGTGCACGGACCTGCAGTGGGTGATCATCGCGGGCGGCCGGTTCGACGAGGCGGCCAGGCACATCGACGAGCTGCTGCAGGACGCCGACACGGTCATGCCCGGCCAGGTGGCGCACGCGCTGGCGATCAGGTCGGTGGTCTGCTTCTTCGGCGGTGACGCGGTCGGCGTGGTACGCCACGGCCGCGAGGCGGTGCGCCTGGGCCGGGCCAGCGGCCATCTGATCAGCGAGGCGCTCGCGATCATCATGATGTGCGCGGTGGGCGCCGGCGACGAGGAGATCACCCTCGACCGGGCCGCCGAGCTGGCGGGCAAGGCCGGCGACGAGTACGTACGCTCGCTCGTGACCTACATCAGGGCGCTGCACGCACAGGTCGCCGGGCAGCTGAGGGAGTCGGCCAGGCTGTACGAGCAGATGATCGACAGCCACCGCGACGCCAACGACTGGGGGATGGCGCTGGCGGTGATCGGCCTGGCCCAGATCGCCCACTCCCGCGGCGACCTGGAGGCGGCGGCCCGCCACTACCAGTACGCGCAGGAGCTGCTCGACCCGATCGACCACCGGGGCGAGCGCATCCGCTGCCTGACCGGGCTCGGCCGGATCGCCACGGAGCTGGGCGACTTCGACACCGCGCGGCGCCGGCTGGCCGAGAGCCTGGCGCTCAGCTCGGGCCTGGGCCAGCGGGCGGTCGCGGTCGAGCTGGTCGACGGCTTCGCCGACCTGGCGCTGCGCGAGGGTGAGCACGTGCGGGCCGTACGTCTGATGGCGGCGGCCTCGGCGCTGCGCGAGCGGATGGGCGGCGCGCTGCTGCTCAGCATGAGCGGCGCGCGGATCCAGGAGCTCCTCGCGCCCGCCAGGCGCGCGCTGGGGGAGACGATGGTGGCGCAGTTGTGGGCGGAGGGCCGCACGCTGCCCTGGCACCAGGCCATCGAGTACGCCGTGCGCGGCGAGCCCCCCGTACGCCCCCGCCTGGGCATCCCGGTCCCGGTGGCGCCCGACGGCACCCTGACCGAGCGCGAACGCGAGATCGCCGGCCTCATCGCCCGGGGCCTGTCGAACAGGAAACTGGCCGAGGAACTGGTCATCAGCCCGGCCACGGTGGCCAGGCACGTCAGCAACATCCTGGCGAAGCTCGGCTTCACCTCCAGGACCCAGGTGGCCACCTGGGCGATCGAGCATGGTATGAACGAGTAGTCGATGTCACACTCAGAGTGATGATTACCGCGTGGAACCTCCCCGCCGAGCCCAACCTTTTCGTCGGCCGCGAGTCGGACGTCGACGAGCTGGCCCAACTGCTCGACGTGGCGCGCGTCGTGACGCTGTGCGGCGCGGGTGGCATCGGCAAGACGCGTCTGGCGATCCGGCTGGCGGCCCGGCTCGCGCCGCGCTTCTCCGGCGGCGCCCGGCTGGTCGACCTGTCGGACCTGGGCGCCGACGCGAGCGTGGCCGACCACGTGGCGGCAGCGCTGGGGCTGGCCGCCGACCCGGGCACGCCCCTGCCCGAGCGGATCGGCGAGCGCCGCGTGCTGGTGGTGCTCGACAACTGCGAGCAGTTGGTGGGCGAGTGCGCCGAGCTCTCGCGCGACCTGGTCGGCGCCTGCCCGGGGGTGACCGTGCTGGCCACCAGCAGGGAGCCGCTGCGGGTGCCCGGCGAGACGGTCTGGCGGGTGCCGCCGCTGTCGCTGGCCGGCGATCCGCGGCGTTCGGAGGCGGTGCGGCTCTTCCACGCCAGGGCGGCCGCGGTCCGCCCCGGATTCGAGCTGAGCGACGAGGTGCTGCCGCAGGTGGTAGGGCTGTGCCGGGCGCTGGACGGGCTGCCGCTGGCGATCGAGCTGGCCGCGGCCATGGTCAGGGCGCTGTCGCTGCGGCAACTGGTCGAGCGGCTCGACGACCGCTTCCGCCTGCTGTCGGCCGGAGCCCGTACGGCCCCCGCGCGCCAGCGCACGCTGCGGGCGGCGGTCGACTGGAGCTACCGGCTGCTGTCGGAGCAGGAGCGCCTGCTGCTGCGCCGCCTGGCGGTCTTCCGTTCCTGCTGGACCCTCGACGTGGCCGAGTGGGTCTGCCAGGGCGAGGGCCTGCCCGAGGAGGACGTGCTCGCCCGGCTGTGCGACCTGGTGGACAAGTCGCTGGTCGTGGTCGACGGCGAGATCGCCGGCGAGGCGCGCTACCGGCTGCTGGAGACCGTCAGGGAGTACGCGGTCGAGCAGTTGTCCCAGACGGACGAGGAGATCGACCTGCGCCGGGCGCACCTGGCGGCGATGGCCCGGCTGGCGGTGGAGTTCAAGCAGGCGGTGGCGCCGGGGGCGCGGACGTCCTGGGCGGTGATGGAGCGCTTCGGCAACCTCTTCGACGGCCTCAAGACCGAGATCGGCGCGGCGCTGGACTGGTCGATCGCGATCGGCCGCCAGGAGGTCGCGCTCAGGATGCTCACCGACATGCGCTACATGCTGGTGGCGAGCGGCCGCAATCTCGGCCTGGCCGGGCCTCTGGACCGCCTCCTGGCGACCGAGACCGGCGACCTCGGGCTCCTCGGGCAGGCGACCGTGCTCCGCGGCGAGCTGGCCGTACAGAGCGGCGACCTCGCCACCGCGGCGCGGTGCGCGCGTACCGGACTCGGGATGTGCAGGTCCGCCGGCGACAGCTACGGCGAGGCCGTCGGCATGATCCTGCGCGCCCAGACCTCCGGCGAGCAGGAACCGCTGCGGCAGGCGCTGGAAGTGGCGGCCAAGAGCGGCGACGCGATCCTGGCCTCGATCGCGCAGGGCGCCAGGGCGGGCCTGGCTCTGCACGACGGCCGGCTGCACGAGGCGCGGCGCGCCTTCGAGGAGGTGCTGGCGCTGTGCGAGCGGCTCGACAACCACTGGGGCCTGTCCAACGGCCACATCGGCCTGGCCCAGGTCGCGCGCCGGGTGGGCGACAGCGCGACCGCCAAGCGCCACTACGAGAGCGGCCTGCGCCTGGTACGCCACGTCGACGCCCGCCAGCAGACCATCAGCTGCCTGGCCGGGCTCGGCAGGGTGGCGCTGGAGCAGGGTGACCTGCGCGAGGCGCGGGCGCGGCTGACCGAGGCGCTGGAGCTCAGCCGGGACGCCGGCCTGCGCACGGGCATCGCCCGCAGGCTGGAGGCGTGGGCCGGGCTGCTCGTGGCCGAGGGCGACGAACGGCGGGCGGTGCTGCTGATGTCGGCATCGGTGGCGCTGCGCGAGCGCCGTCCCGAGGCGCGGGAGGAGGAGATCCTCGCGCCCGCGCGCCGCAGCCTGGGTGAGGCGCTGGTGGCGCAGCTGTGGGCGGAGGGGGCGGCGATGAGCGCGGACGACGCGGTGCGGTGCGCGCTCGACGGCACCCTGCCCGAGCGTTCCGACGTGCCGGTGGTGCCGATGGGCCAGGACAGCAAGCTGACGGCCAGGGAACTGGAAGTGGCCGAGCTGGTCTCACGGGGGCTGAGCAACAAGGGGATCGCCGACGAGCTGGTCATCAGCCCGGCGACGGCCGCGCGGCACGTGGCGAACATCCTGGCCAAGCTGGGGTTCGGGACGCGTACACAGATCGCCGCCTGGGTCATCGAGCAGCGCTGAGCGCAACCTCTCTACACATCTTTCCGCACCGGCGGATACATCCTCGAATGGCCATCTCAGTGCATGTGCCGCGCTCCCGGTCGGCCTAGCGTTTGCCATGTGATCGGCCGACCGGCGCCAACCTCCGAACCCCGGTGCTCCGGGGTGCCCACACCGGAGGCGCGCCCGGCCGGTCCGCCGGGAGCGTCGCGTGCCCATCACGGATCAGGGCCTCCTCGGAGGGGTGGGGGTTTTGGTCTGGGGCACGCGACAGCGGGCTCGAGCCGCGCAGGGCTCGAGCCCGCCCCGCAACGGATTCGGTTGACGAACTGTCGAGGAACCCGGTGAATGCACATCGGTATACATACATCGGTGGATGCTGCGGTACGCATGCCCGCCGTACCGTCCTAAGCATGAAGCCGATCGTCTCGTCTGCGGGCACCGTGACCAACGAGGTGTTCGGCCGGGCCTACGAACGAGGGGACCGGCCGGCGCTCGTGGATCTCCACGGCGGCCTCGTGTACAGCTATCGCAGGCTGGTCACCGAGGTGACCAGGGCGGCGTCCGGGATGGTACGCAGGGGCGCCAGGCGTGAGCAGGTCGTGGGCGTCCACGTGAGCACGGCCTGCGCGCAGACGCTGGCCGTCCACACGGTGCTCGCGGCCGGAGGCGTCGCCGCGCCGCTCGACCCGCGCCTGTCGGGGGCGGAACTGGCCGAGCGGCTTTCCGAGTGTGACGCGCGGACGCTGATCACCACGCCGGACCTGGCGCCGCTGTCGCTGCGGGCGGTGGAGGAGTCACGGGTCCGGCAGGTGATCGCCTTCGGTTCCGTGGTCGACACGATCGACTTCGAGGACCTGCTGAACCTGGAGCCGACGCCCTTACCGTCGATCGACGCCCGGCTGCAGGACGCGCTGGTGCTGTCCGGCGGACGCCGGATGGGCCAGCCGGAGCTGCTGGCGCGGATGGCGGAGCTGGACGAGCGGGTGAAGCTGACCGAGTCCGACGTGGTTCTGGCCACCTGGAAGCCCGATGACGGGTGCGATCTGATCGCGCTGGTCGGGCTGGCGGTGCTGAGCGGCGCGCTGGTGGTGGCGGCGGCCATGTCGGACGCCGCGGATCTGCCCGGCACCAAGCACGACTTCGGCGTCACGGTCGTGACCGGACCGAGTGGCGGGTTCGAACGTCTCTGAGCTGTTATCGCGCATGCCTTGACGTCGCCGCGGGCGAAGTGGGTTGATGGCCCTACTGACAACGTTGTCAACCTGAGTTCGTTCGGGGGTCTCGAAGGGACGGTGTGCGATGCGACGACGGTGGTTGGCAGCCGTCGCGATCACGATGGCTGGCCTGCTCGGAGTGACCGCCTGTGGCGGTGGGAACACACCCGCAGGCCAGGCCACCGATGGCGCTACGAAGGCTGCGTCGAGCGACGTCGAGGTCTTCTCCTGGTGGACCGGGCCCGGTGAGGCCGACGGTCTGGCGGCGATGCGGAAGATATTTGAAACCCAGAACCCCAACCTGAAGTTCCTGGACGCCGCGGTCGCGGGCGGTTCGGGGGACAAGGCGAAGGCTCTGCTCCAGACCAAGCTGCAGGGCGGTGAGCCGCCGGACTCCTTCCAGGGCCACGCGGGCGCCGAGTTGCAGGGCTACATCAAGGCCGGGCAACTGGAGGACCTCACCTCGCTGTATGACGAGCTGAAGCTCAAGGACGTCTACCCGGCCCAGCTGGTCGAGCAGATCAGCGTGGACGGCAAGATCTACTCGGTGCCGGTGAACATCCACCGCTCCAACGTGCTGTGGTTCAACCCGGCGGTCCTGAAGGAGGCCGGGGTCGCGGGCGCGCCGAAGACGATCGAGGACTTCATCGCCGCGCTGGGCAAGGTCAAGGCCAAGGGCAAGATCCCGCTCTCGATCGGTTCGGAGTGGACGGTCACCCACCTGCTGGAGAACGTCATGCTCGGCTCGCTGGGCACCGACGGCTACAACGCGCTCTTCAAGCCGGGCGCCAACTGGGCCGCCCCCGAGGTGACCAAGGCGCTGGAGAACTTCAAGACGATCATGTCGTTCGCCGGTGACCCGCAGGACGACTGGCAGCCCGCCGCCAAGCAGGTGGCCGACGGCCAGGCGGCGTTCAACATCATGGGCGACTGGGCCTACGGCTACTTCCACAACCCGCCGGACGGCGGCCTCGGCAAGACGTCGAAGACCGACTTCGACTGGGCGCCCGCGCCCGGTACCGAGGGCACCTACCTGTGGTTGTCGGACAGCTTCACCCTGCCCAAGGGCGCCAAGAACCGTGAGGGCGCGCTCGCGTGGCTGAAGGTGGCGGCCAGCAAGGAGGGCCAGGACGCCTTCAACCCGAAGAAGGGCTCCATCCCGGCCCGCAAGGACGCCGACGCCGCCTTGTACACCGACTACCTCGGTGACGCGCTGAAGGACTGGTCGGGCAACAAGCTGGCCGGCTCCGTCCAGCACGGCGTGGCGGTCAGCCAGCCGTGGCTCACGGCGATCAACGAGCAGGTCGGCCTCTACCTGGGCAAGCAGGACGTGGCAGCGCTGCAGAAGGGTCTGGCCGACGCGGCCATGGCCAACGCGCAGTGACATCAGAGGGGGTACGGCCGGGCCGTACCCCCTTTGGAAAGGACTGGTTGTGAGACGGGCACGCACCTGGCTGCCTGGGCTCCTCCTCGTGGCGCCGTCCATCGTGGCGATCGGCGTCTTCGTGTACGGCATGCTCGGCTGGAACGTCCAGCTGGCCATGACGGACAAGCACAGCGAGGTGGCCGAGGGGAACTTCGTCGGGCTGAAGAACTTCATCGACATCTGGGACCTGGAGAGGTGGCACCTCTCGGTCAACCACGCGATCCTGTTCACGGTCGTGTTCGTGCTGGGCGCGCTGCTGCTCGGCTGGTTCCTGGCCTTCCTCATGGAGAAGGGGATCAGGGGCGAGGGCACGTTCCGGGCGATCTACCTGTTCCCGATGGCGATCTCGTTCGTGGCGACCGGCATCGTGTGGCGGTGGCTCATGAACTCGGGCACCGGGGAGCGGGCGGTCGGCCTGAACCGGTTGTTCGACACGATCGGGTTGCCGCAGTGGGCGTGGTTCCGTGACCCGGACTGGGGGATGGCCGCGATGGCGATCCCCGCCATCTGGCAGATGTCCGGATATGTCATGGCACTCTTCCTGGCGGGCTTCCGCGGCGTGCCCGAGGAACTGCGCGAGGCCGCCCGGGTGGACGGCTGCACCGAGTGGGGCGTCTACCGGCACATCGTGCTGCCGCTGCTGCGCCCCGTCACGCTGTCGGCGCTGATCATCCTCGGGCACATCTCGCTCAAGGTCTTCGACCTGATCGTGGCGGTGTCCGGCAAGCAGATCATCACCGACGTGCCCGCGGTCTTCATGTGGGTGGCGGTCTTCGACTCCCAGGACCCGGCCAAGGGCGCCACCATCGCCACGTACATCGTGCTCAGCGTTGCGATCTTCGTGATCCCCTACCTCATCTGGACCGTACGGAAGGACAGGCGTTCATGAAGGCCGTGCGCCTGACCCTTCTGCTCGCCTTCGTGGTGGTCTTCCTCATCCCGATCTACGTCCTGCTGGCGACCAGCTTCAAGCCGCTCACCGAGGCGGACCCGTCACAGGCGTGGGCCCTGCCCCAGACCTGGACGCTGGAGCCCTGGCGGGTGGCGTGGGAGAAGCTGGCCCCCGGCATCTGGAACAGCGTGCTCCTCGCGGTGCCCGGCTCGCTGCTGTCGTGCGCGCTGGGCTCCATGAACGGCTACGTGCTGTCCAAGTGGCGCTTCCCCGGCGCGGACCTGCTGTTCACGCTGTTCCTGTTCGGCATGTTCATCCCCTACCAGGGTGTGATGATCCCGCTGGTCGAGCTGCTGGTGGGTCTCAACGACCTCTTCGGCGTCCAGGGCGTCTTCTACGGCGGCCTGCCGGGGCTGATCCTCGCCCACGTGGTCTACGGCATCCCGATCTGCACGTTGATCTTCCGCAACTACTACGTCACCATCCCCGACGAGCTCATCGAGGCCTCCCGGGTGGACGGCGCGGGCATGCTGCGCACCTACTGGTCGGTCGTGCTGCCCGTCTCGGGCCCGGCCATCGCCGTGGTGATCATCTGGCAGTTCACCTCGTTGTGGAACGACTTCCTGTTCGCCGTGTTCATCACCGGGCCCAGGAGCTGGCCGACGACCGTCATGCTCAACAACATCGCCGGGGCGCAGGCCACGCCGTACAGCCAGCAGATGGCGGCGGCGATCCTGGCCTCGATCCCGACGATGATCATCTATGTCCTGCTCGGCCGCTTCTTCATGCGCGGGCTGATGGCGGGCGCGCTCAAGGGCTGAGCAGCTCCGGGTTGGCCAGGTGGGCCAGCGGCTCGCCGCGCGTGTAGCGGCCGACCTCCTCGGCGGCGATGCGCGCGGCGTTGGCCGCCGTCTGCTTGCTGCCGCCGGCCAGGTGCGGGGTCATCACCAGGTTGGGCGTGGTGAGCAGGCGCGAGCCGGCCGGGATGGGCTCCTCGGGGAAGACGTCCAGCGCCGCGCCGAACAGGTGGCCGGACTCCAGCGCGTCGCACAGCGCGTCGTAGTCCAGCAGGGAGCCGCGGGCGGAGTTGACCACGACCGAGCCGCGCGGCAGGGCGGCCAGCTCGGCGGCGCCGATCATCGCGTCGGTCTCGGGGGTGGCGCGGGCGTGCAGCGACAGGAACCGCGAGCGGGCCAGCAGCTCGGGCAGCTCCACCGACTCCTCCAGTTCCACGTACGGGTCGTGCACCAGCACCTCGGCCCCGAACCCGCGCAGCATGCGGGCCACGCGGCTGCCGATCGCGCCGTAGCCGACCAGGCCGACCGTGCTGCCCTCCAGCTCGGGGCCGACGTTGTCGTAGACGTAGTAGTCGCCGCGCCAGACGCCCGCGGCCAGGTCGGCGTGCGTCTGCGGGATGCGGCGGGTGGCCGCGAGCAGCAGCGCCACCGTGTGCTCGGCGGTGGCCACCGCGTTGCGGCCGGGCGCGAACGTCACCGCGACGCCCGCCTTCGTGGCGGCGGCCAGGTTGGCGTTGACCGGACCGCCGCGGGTGACGCAGAACAGCCTGAGGTCCTTGGCCTCGGCCAGCACCCGTTCGGTCAGCGGCGCCATCTGCGTGACGCAGACCTCGACCCCGCGCAGCGCCTCGATCAGCGAGTCCTCGACGTCGGAGGCCTCCCGCACCTCGCCCACGGGGCCGAACGGCACCACCGGCCAGGGCAGCGTCAGCTCCCCGACCGCCAGTCCCGAGGGCACCTCGCGGCGCATGGCCGCCACGAGCAGGCGGTTGAGTACGAAGTGATCGCCGGCGGCGAGCACACGGACAGTCACGTGCGGCTCCAGGAAGTAGGTGCGTTGTAGCGGAGGATCGCGCCCTTGAGGTCGATCTCCGTGATCGCGCAGTTGTCCAGCCTCGGAAAGGCCCTTCTGTAGGCGCCCAGCGGCAGGCCGACCAGCGCGCACAGCGCCAGCCTGATCGCGGTGGTGTGGGCGACGACCAGCACCCGGCCGGGCGGGATCTCCCGCAGGCAGGCGAGGAAACGCCCGGCCGCCGCGGCCGGATCCTCCCCGCCGGGCAGCGGGTTGGCGGCCGGGTCGGCCTCGAAGGCCGCGCGGGCCTCGGGAAAGCGCTCCCGCATCTCGGCCGCGGTCAGGCCGTCGCCCTGGCCGAAGTCGAGCTCGCGCAGCCGTTCGTCCACGTGCAGCGGCACCCCGGCGGCCGTCGCGCTCGCCGCGGCGGTGATCTTCGTGCGGCTGAGCGTGGACGCCCACACGGCGCTCAGGTCCGCGTCCTTCGCCCAGGCGGCCAGCTCGCGCGCCTGCTCCTCGCCGCGCGGGGTCAGCGCGACGTCGCTGAGCCCCGCGTAGCGGTTGCCGTCGTGCCAGATGGTCTCGCCGTGCCTGGCCAGCAGCAGGGTCATGCTCGTGTCCTCTCCGTCGCGTGGCGGGCCACCCGCTCGTCGAGCCAGCCCCGGGCGCGCAGCTCCTCCACGAATCGCAGGTACGGCTCCGCGTCGCGGGGCCGCGGCTCGACGATCTCCCTGGTCCTGGCCAGATCGGCGGAGGCGGCCAGGGCGGCCATGCCGAGGGCGGGCTCGGCGTTCTCGCGCAGCGTCACCGGGCGGCCGAGCACGTCGGCGCGCAACTGGTTGCCGTAGGCGCTCCTGGTGGCGCCGCCGGTCAGGATGATCTCGCCGTCCACGGGGGCGCCGAGCAGGTCGAGGTAGTCGAAGCAGAGCCGTTCGACGTAGGCCGCGCCGCGCAGGATCGCCATGTAGGTCTCGACGTCGTCGGCGGGAGTGCCGAGGGTGAAGGAGCGGGCGTCGGCGGCGGCGAAGGGGAAGCGCTCGCCGGGCGACACCAACGGGTAGATCACCGACGGAACCGACCGTCCCGCACGCCCCTGGTTCCCGCTCCACCGGCCCGAGCCCTCCAGGCCGGAGCCCTCGCGGTCCGCGCTCCCGCGGCGCGCGCGTGCGTGGTCCCCGCTCTTGCGGCCCGTGCGCTCCCGGTCCGTGCTCCTGCGGGTGGCTTGGTCGCGGATGGTGGCCTCGCGGCTGAGGGCGGTGAGGTCGCGGCCGGGCAGCGCCGCGGACAGGACGCCGGTGCCGGTGCTGGAGGCGCCGCCGGGCAGCCAGGAGCCGTCCGGGGCCCGGTGGGAGTAGACGACGCCGAGCGGGTCGTGGATCAGGTCGCGGGTGACGCCCTTGAGCACGAGCGTGGTGCCGAGCACCGAGTTCCAGGAGCCCACCCGGATCGCGCCCGCGCCGAGCTGGGCCGCGCAGCCGTCGGTGGTACCGGCCAGGATCGGGGTGCCTTCCGGCAGGCCGGTCTCGCGTGCGGCCCGCGCGCACACGCTCCCGATCCGCGCCCCCGGCCGCACCACCGGGGGCAGCACGTCCGGCGGCACCCCGAGCGCGTCCATGACCGCCGTCGGCCAGTCCTCGGCGATGAGGTCCACGCCGGTCTTCAGCGCGTTGCTCAGGTCGGTGGCCACCGGCTCGCCCGCCAGGCGGCGGGTGACGAAGTCGCTCTGGTGCGCCAGCCGGACGCCGGGCCCGGCCGAGCGCAGCAGCCACAGCAGCTTGGGCAGCGCCCAGTTGGCCTGCATCCGCTGATACCCCAGCCGCGCCCACACCTGCCCGCCCACGTCGTTGACCCGGTCGAGCTCCGCGGCCGCGCGCCGGTCGTCGTACATGAGCGCCGGTGTGACCGGTGCGCCGTCCTTGGTGGTGAGCAGGATCGTTCCAGAGGTGGCGTCCACGGCCACGCCCGCGACCCGCGCGGGCTCCACGTTCGCGAGCGCCTCGGCGCAGGCGGCGGCGAGCTGATCCCACCACCGCTCGGGGTCCTGCTCGTGCCGGTCCCCGTCGCGGCGGCTGGTCAGCGGGCGCGCGGCCGTGCCGAGCACCTCGCCGTCACCGGTGACGGCCATGGCGCGCACGCTCTGCGTCCCGAGATCGATCCCGACCCAGACACTCATGTACGGCTCCGCAACTCCGCCAGCAACGGCCAGGTGGACGAGGCGGCCTCCCGCAAGGCCATGAAGTCCTGAAATTTCATGATTGAGCCGGTTGGGTGAACGGGGCGGCCGGGCCGTACATGCTGGGCGGCGGCGTGTGCCGTCGACGGCGCGGCACCCGTGGCGACCAGCCCGACCAGGAACGCGCCCCGCGCGCCCGCCTCCGCGTCGGCGGAGCGGAGCACGGGCAGCCCGGTCGTGTCCGCGATCAGCCGCACCCACAGCGCGCTGGCCGCCCCGCCCCCGCAGACCCGCAGCTCGTGCGGCGAGCCACCGGCGGCGGCCAGGCAGTCGGCGATGACCAGGGCCAGTCCTTCGAGCACGGCTCTGGCGACGTGTTCGCGGCCGTGTTCCAGCGACAGGCCGAGGAAGGAGCCCCGGGCCTGCGGGTCGACGAAGGGAGAGCGCTCACCGGCGGGCGAGAGGTAGGGCAGGAACGCCAGCCCGCCCGCGCCGGGCGCGCCGCGGGCGGCGAGGTCGGCCAGCTCGGCGGGACCACTGAGGCCCAGCAGCTGGCAGGCCCAGTGGATCACCTCGGTGCCGGCGAACGTGGGCATCGCCCGCAGGTAGGAGGAGCCGAGCGCGACGGTGATGCCGGCGGGCTCACCGTCCAGCGTCGGACGGTCCACGACGATCTCGGTGCACAGGGTCGTGCCCAGGATCGCGCAGGCCTGCCCGTCGGCCACCGCACCCGCGCCGAGCGCGGTGGCGGCGATGTCGTAGGGCGCGAGGACGACCGGGGTGCCCTCGGGCAGGCCGATCTGTTCGGCGGCGGCACGGGTGAGCGGCTCGGCCCGGTCGGTCAGGCGCAGTTCGGGCAGCAGCCGTCCGGCGTGCTCTAGGCCGTACAGCGTGAGGAGCTCGGCGGAGTAGCTCCCGGCGAGCAGGTCGGTGAAGGCGGAGTAGTCGGTGGCCAGGTGCCCGGTGAGCTTGGCGAACAGCCAGCCGCCGCAGTTGAGCACCGACGAGGAGCGGGCCAGGCGGTCCGGGTCGTGGGCGGAGAGCCAGGCGAGGATCGCGCTCGGCAGCCCGGAGGCCGGGGCGGAGCCGTTGACGCGGAAGGCCCGCTCGGAGACGCCGCTACGGTTCCATTCGCCGACGATCCCGGCGGCCCTGGCGTCGTTCCACAGGATGGCCGGGCCCGTGGGGGCGCCGTCCCGGCCGACCGGCCAGCAGCCGTCGCCCTGGGCGGTGAGCGCCAGGAAGTCCACCGGGCCGAGTTCGGCCGCAACCTCGGCGACCACGGCGGCGACCGCCGTCCAGACCGCGTCCATGTCCTGCTCGGCGTGGCCGGGGGCGGGCCGGGAGACGGCCACGGAACGGCGGGCCACGGCGGACTCGGTCCCGTCGGAGGTGTAGCCGACCGCCTTGATCACCGTGGTCCCGGCGTCGACGCAGATGGCCGCCATCACGCCCTGCCGTGGGAGGTACGCGACCTGCGCGCGACCGAGTCCACGATCACGGCGAGCAGGAGGACGGCCCCGGTGACCATGAAGCGGATCGAGGAGTCGAGGTTCAGCAGGGTCAGGCCGCTGGAGATGGACTGGATGACGACGATGCCGAGCAGCGCGCCGAAGGCGGTGCCGCGCCCGCCGAACAGGCTGGTGCCGCCGATCACCGCGGCGGCGATCGCGTTGAGGTTGACGTCGCCGGTGCCGCTGCTCTGGTTGGCGGCGGCGAGCCTGGAGGCCATGAGGATGCCGCCGACCGCGGCGAACGTGCTGCACAGCACGAACACCGAGGTGTAGGTGGCCTTCACGTTGATCGCGGCGCGCCGGGCGGCCTCGACGTTGCCGCCGACCGCGTAGACGGACTTGCCCCACTTCGTCCGGGCGAGCAGGTAGTGCATGACCAGCACCATCGCCACGAACAGGACGAACATCCAGCCGACGCCGCGGGCCTGGTTGAGGTACCAGACCACGGCGCCGAGGCCGATCAGCAGCGCTCCGCTGCGCACCAGCAGCCCGGTCAGGCCCCGGGCGGGCAGCCCGGCGTCGCGCCTGGCGCGGGCGTGCAGGAAGCCCGAGACGAACAGCCACCCGGCGGCCACGGCCACGAGCACGTAGGCCAGCCACGGCGGCACGAAGCTGAGCTGGGCGAAGTTCACCAGTCCCGACTCGAAGGGCAGGTTGATCGCGCCCTTGCCGCGCAGCACCCACAGTTGCAGCCCGAGGAAGGCCAGCAGCCCGGCGAGCGTGATGACGAAGCTCGGGACGCCGAAGCGGTTGAACAACTGGGCGTACAGGTAACCGATGAGCGCGCCCAGCGCCATCGCGGCCAGGATCGCGACCACGACCGGCAGGCCGCGGTCGACGAAGAGCACCGCGAGCACCGCGCCGGACAGGCCGCTGACCGAGCCGACGGACAGGTCGATCTGCCCCACCAGCAGGACGCACACGATGCCCAGCGCCATGATCCCGACCGGGGCCGAGTCCATGGCCAGGTCGACCAGGTTGCGGCTGGACAGGAAGACCGGGTTGAGGATCTGGAAGACCGTCCAGATCACCACCAGCCCGACGACGACCGGGATCACGCCCAGGTCGCCGCCGCGTACGTTCTCCACGGTGCCTTTGAGCCGCTGCTTCCGCAGGGTTGTGGTCATGAGCGCGCCGCCCTTCTGCTCACCACGTTGTCGCTCGCTCCGGTGATGGCGGCGACGATCTCCTCGGCCGAGACCTCGGCGGCGTCGAACACGCCGTTGTTGCGCCCGAGTCTCAGCACCGCGACCGTGTCGGCCACCGCCTTCACGTCGGCCATGTTGTGGCTGATCATGATGACGCCCAGGTCGTTCTCCCTGAGCCGCTCGACGAGGTTGAGCACCTCGGCGGTCTGGGCCACGCCCAGCGCGGCGGTCGGCTCGTCCAGGATGATGACCTTCGGCTCGCCGAGCAGCGAGCGGGCGATGGCCACGGTCTGGCGCTGGCCGCCGGAGAGCCCGGCGACCGGCGCGCGCAGGTTGGGGATCTTCGCCGACAGCTGCTTGAGCAGGTCGTGCGAGCGGGTCTCCATGGCCACGTCGTCGAGCCGGAGCGGGCGGATCTCCTGGCCGAGGAAGAGGTTCTCGATCACGTTGAGGTTCTCGCAGAGCGCCAGGTCCTGGAAGACGGTGGCGATGCCGAGCCGCTGGGCCGCGGCGGGGGTGGGGATCGCCGTCTGCCCGCCGTCGAAGGTGATCGTCCCGCCGTCCTGCGGGTGGACGCCCGACAGGACCTTGACCAGGGTGGACTTGCCCGCGCCGTTGTCGCCGACCACCGCGACGACCTCGCCGGCGCGCACGTCCAGGTCGACGTCGGTGAGCGCGGCGACCGCGCCGAAGGTCTTGGTGATCCCGCGCAGGGAGAGGATCGGGGGCATGGTTACTTGATGCCCAGCTCGGCGCAGCCCGCCGCGTACTCGCCCTTGCAGGCGTCGGCCGCCTTCATCAGCCCGCTGTCGAAGAGCACTTCCTTGATGTTCTCCTTGGTGACCACGGTCGGTACGAACAGCTCCGACGGCGTGTTGTAGAGCGTGGCCTTGCCCGCGGGCTTCTTGCCCTGCATGAACTCCCACGCCACCACGGCGGACGCCTCGGCGACGATCTTGATGGGCTTGGAGATCGTGTTGTACTGGTCGCCGGCGATGATGCGCTGGGCGGCGGCGAGTTCGGCGTCGTTGCCGGTGATCGGCGGCACCTTCACCCCGGCGGCCTTGAACGCGGCGATCGCACCGCCGCCGGTGCCGTCGTTGGCGGCCACCACGCCGGCGATGTCGTCGCGGAACTGGCTGATCTGACCGGCCACCCACTGCTGGGCCTTCTCCGGCTGCCAGTCGGGGGTGTCGTACTCGGCCAGCAGCTTGAAGCCGCTCGGGTCGATCGCGCTGTGGATGCCCTTCTTGATCAGGCCCGCCGCGGCGTCCGTGGGGGAGCCGTTGACCTGGAGCAGGCCGCCCTTCGCGTTCTCCTTCTTGAGGTGGTCGACGAGCGACTGCGCGATCATCGAGCCGATCTTCTCGTTGTCGAAGGAGATGTAGTAATCGGCGGGGGTGGCCGGGATGGGCCGGTCGTAGGCGATGACCGCGATCTGCTGCGACTGCGCGGACTTCACGATGGAGGCCGCGGCGGCCGAGTCGACCGGGTCGAGCACGATGGCCTTGACCCCCTGGGCCATGGCCGAGTTGGCCTGTTGCTGCTGCTTGGAGGCGTCGGAGTCGGCGTTCTGGTAAATCACCTCGCAGCTCGGGCAGAGCTGCTTCATCTTGGCCTTGAACAGCGGGGAGTCGGCCTGCTCGTACCTGGTCGAAGCCAGGTCGGGCATGAGGAAGGCGACCTTCGCGCCTTCCGTGGAGCCCGTGCCCCCGGTGGTTGTGGCACTCCCGCACCCGGCGAGCAACGCCACCGCCAATGCGGCCGTCAGGGTTGTCTTCACGGCGACCTCCGTCCTGTGGTGCGCATCACGCTAACGCGACCACAGAACAGATGTCCAGAGCAAAATTTCTACGAGATGGTAAGGATGCTCTCCGCGGTCGTCGCGTCGGTGACCAGCCGGTTGAAGTAGCCGCCCTTGGCCGCGGCCACGATCGCGGCCGCTTTCTCGGTGCCGACGGCCACCGCGATCGAGTGGGGGATGCGCCGCAGTTCCTCGGCGCTCGTGGCCACCAGCCGCTCGCTGCCGGAGTAGCCCACGGGCTCGCCGTCGCGGTCGTAGAAGCGCGAGCACACGTCGCCGACGGCCTGGTTCAGGCTGGGCGCCTCACGCGGGACGAACGCGGGCACGACCTGGCGCATCAGCGGCGCCGAGCCGACGCCCATGATGGCGCACTTGGCCCGCGCCCACAGGTCCATGACCCGGCGCACGGACGGCTCGTGCTGCAGCGAGTAGAACAGTTCCGGTCCCGGCAGCGCGGGCGCGTACAGGTAGCTGGGCACCCCGCCAAGGCCCTCGGCCAGGATGCGGGTGGTCTCGTTGGTCTGGAACCAGGGCTGCGGCTCCTCCTGTCCGCCGACGGCCGGCGCGACCGTGACGCCGGGGAACCGGCCCAGCCCCTCGCGGGCACACTCGTAGACGGTGCTGCCCGAGGAGACGAGCACCACGTCGCCCGGCTCCAGCCCCGTGTCGGCCAGCGCGCGGGCCAGGCCCGGCGCCAGCCACGGCCCGAGCTTCGGCCCGCTCACCTTGGGCACCAGGTAGACACGCTGGATGCCCAGGAAGCCGGCCAGTTCGGCGGCCAGGCGCCCGTCCTCCAGCGTCTCCGGCCGGTGCACGCGGATCTCGACGATGCCCTGCTTGCGGGCCTCGGTCAGTAAACGGCTGACGGTGGCCCTGCTCACGCCCAGGCTGGCGGCGATCTCGGCCTGGGTGGCGTCCTCCAGGTAGTACTGCTTGGCCGCGGTGTACATCAGCTGGTGCGGGAAACGCGCTTCGGTCTCGGGATTCATGCGCGTGCTCCCTTGAACACTTGTGCTGAACGGATGATCTCGACTATACCTGTCCCTGCACCAGGGCGTCGCCGAGCGCGGTGCGAGTGTAAAGGACCTTGCGTCCGGTTCGTGTGCCCGACACCAGCCCGGCCCGGCGCAGCGCCGCCAGGTGCCCGCCCGTCGTGCCCGCGCTGTGCCCGAACAACGCCGCCAGGTGCGTCGTCGTCGCCGGCGCCGCCAGCTCGGTCAGGATGCGGGCGCGGGTGCGCCCGACGAGCCCGGCCAGCCCGCCCGGCGTGACGGCCGTGCCCGCCATGATCCCGCGCGCGGGATAGGTCAGCGCGTACGGCCATGCCTCCTCCAGATACAACCCCAGCCCCGTCGTGAACACCGACGGCAGGAACAGCAGCCCCTTGCCGCCCAGCCGGTGATCCCCGCCTACGGTGTCGCGCAGCCGTACCTCGATGTGCCCGGCGGGGTCCCAGCGCACCTGCGAGCTGAGGTCCTCCAGCGCCGCCGCCCAGCCGTAGGCGGCCAGCCGCCCCGCCCGCTGCACGACGTCCCGCTCCAGCACCGCGTGGAAGAACGGCCAGCTCTTGGAGACGATCTCCGCCCACAGCGCCTCGTACGCGTCGGCCAGCAGCGTGACCACGTCCGGGCCGAAGAGCATCTCGCGGACGGCCCCGGGAACCGCCGGCCGGTGCGCCGAGCGCCGCCCGGCCAGCGCCCGGTCGATCTCCGCGTGCGCCTGGGCGACCGGGGTGGCCCGCATGGCCGCCAGTTCCCGCTCGAACGGCACGTTCACGCCGGTCGGCGGCGGGGCCAGGAAGTCCACGTTGTCCGAGCCCCTGTTGCCGGAGATCACCGCCGCCGCGCGCAGCGCCGGGTGCCGCCTTTCCAGCTCCCGGTAGTGCTCGCGCCAGCGCCGCGTCCAGTTGACGTGCACCCCCGCCTCGGTACGGCCGTCGAGCACCCACTGCGCGTGCATGGTCTCGACCAGCGGCGAGATCGCGAACCTGCTGGCCACCACGTCCTGCGGGGTGACTTCGACCCTGAACACCTTTCGGTTATATCCGAAAGTTTGGCCTTCGCGGGAGACCGCGGCCCAGCATCGTGACGACCGGCGGCTCCGAACCTCCCTCCGGAGCCGCCCTTCCTCTTTCCGCAAGGACGCAAGGAGTTGAGTTGTCCCAGACGAGTGAGCGCGGCGCCACCTTCGGCGAGGTCTTCGCCGTGCGGGAGTTCCGGGTGCTGTTCGGCAGCTTCGCGCTGCTGATCGCCGGTGACTCGATCAAGATGCTGGCGTTGTCGGTGCTCGTCTACGCCCAGAGCGGCTCGCCCGGCCTGTCGGCGGCGGCCTACATGGCGGGCTGGCTGCCCTACATCTTCGGCGGCATGTTCCTGCTGTCGCTGGCCGACCGGCTGCCGCCGCGGGCGCTGATGATCGCCGGCGAGCTGGTCAGGATGGTCGTCTGCCTCCTGCTGGCCTTCGCCGGGCTGCCGGTGTGGGCGATGCTCGCGCTGGTGCTGGTGACCGGGCTGTTCTCGCCGGTGTTCGGGGCGGCGCGCAGCGCGATGCTGCCCGACGTGCTGCCTGGCGACGCGTTCGTGCTGGCCAGGTCGCTGATGGGAGTGACCTCCGCCGGGGCCCAGGTCGGCGGGCTGGCGCTGGGCGGGGCGTTCCTCGCCTGGACCGGGGCGCACGGGGCGCTGGCGGTGACCGCCGTCCTCTCGCTGGCGGCCGCGCTGGTGCTGCGGTTCGGCCTGCCGTACCGGGAGGCCCGGCGGGACGGGGAGCGGGGCGCGGTGCGCACCACGCTGCGGGTGAACAGGGAACTGCTCGCCGACCGGCGCGTACGCGGGCTGCTGCTGGCCGGATGGCTGCCGGTGCTGTGCCTGGCCGGGCCGGAGGCGATGATCGTGCCGTACATGGGCGGGCAGGGGGAGGCGGGCGTGGTGCTCGCTGCGGCGGCGGTGGGCATGGCGGTGGGGGAGTTCACCGTGGGGCGCTTCGCCGCGCCGTCCCTGCGTGAACGGCTGTCGCTGCCGCTCGCGGTGCTGCTCGGCGTGCCCTGGTTGTTCTTCGCCCTGGAGCCGGGAATGGTGTGGGCGGCGGTGCTGTCGGCGTGCGCGGCGGCCGGGCTGGCCTACCAGCTCGGGCTGCAGCGGCGCTTCCTGGAGGCGGTGCCCGAGCACGTGCGCGGGCAGGCGTTCGGCCTGCAGTCGGCGGGGCTGATGACCGGGCAGGCGGCGGGGGCGGCGATCGTGGGCGGCGTGGGCGAACTGACCGGCCCGCCGGCGGCCATGGTCATCGGTGGCGCGGCCGGGGTCGTGGTGGCGCTGGCCCTGTTCAGGCAGTTGAGGGGGCCTGCTCGCCCGATCCGCGGGCGATGAGCCGTACCGGGAGCTGGAGATGCTGCGCGGGGCCGCGATCACCGGCCAGGCGGCGGAACAGCAGCTCGGAGGCCACCCGGCCGAGCCCTGCCGGGTCCTGGGCGACCACCGTGACGCCTGGGGTGAGCAGGTCGGCCAGTTCGAAGTCGTCGAAGCCGACCAGCGCGAGCGGCCGCCCGCGCAGCGCCCTGAGCGTGGTGACGGTCAGCCGGCCGTTGCCGGTGAACAGCGCGGTCGGCGGGTCGGGCAGGCCGAGCATGCGCTCCAGGTCGGCGACGGTGCCGGCCAGGTCGGGGGCGCGCATCGAGACCAGCGCCGGGTCGGACGACCCGCCCAGCGCCGCGCGGTAGCCCTTCAGCCGCTCGGCCGCGGTGAAGATGGACGGGCTGTCGCCGAGGAAGGCGATCCGCCGGTGCCCCGCCTTCCGCAGGTGCGCGACGGCCAGCCGGGCGCCGCCCTCGTTGTCGCACAGCACGGTGTCCACGTCGATCTCGGGGCCGGGCGGCCGGTCCACGAAGACCGCGGGCGTGCCGGCGTCGAGCTCGGGCCGCAGGTACGAATGGTCGTCACCGGCCGGGACCACGATCAGCCCGTCCACGCGGCGCGCGCAGAACGTGCGGACCAGTTCCCGCTCGCGCTCCGGGTTCTCGCCGGAGGAGCCGCTCAGCAGCAGGCAGCCGTGGGCGATCGCGACCTGCTCGACGGCGCGGCCGAGACCCGAGTAGAAGGGGTCGGAGATGTCCTCGATGACCAGGCCGACCGTGGAGGTGCGGCCCTGGCGCAGGACTCTGGCGCTCTCGTTGCGGCTGTAGCCGAGCGCGTCGATGGCCGCGCGCACCCGCTCGGCGGTGGCCGGGTTCACGCCGGGTTCGCCGTTGACCACCCGCGATACAGTCTTCAGCGCGACTCCGGCGGCCGAGGCGACGTCCTTCATCGTCGGTCTCACGATGCGATCATTTCTCAAGCGACACCCCTAGACAACGTTGTCAGGAGGTTATGCGAGAGTAGATCCCCTATGTCGTTCAGGTTCGCACTGCTCGTCGCCGGATTCGTGCTCGCCGCGCTGAACCTGCGCCCGGCCATCGCGGGTGTCTCGCCACTGCTGGACGAGATCATGACCGACGTCGGCCTCACCCCCGCGGGCGGCGGCGCGATCACCACCGTCATGATCGTCTGCCTGGGCGTCTTCGGGCCGCTCGCGCCGGTGCTGGCCCGCCGGATCGGCCTCGACCGCACGCTGCTCGCCGGGCTGCTCGTGCTCGCGCTCGGCGTGGTCCTGCGCACCCTCGACGGCGCGCCCGCCCTGTACGCGGGCGCCGCGATCGCCGCCACCGCCATCGCGGTCATGAACGTCGTCATGCCCGGCATCGTCAAACAGCACTTCCCCGGTCGCGTCAACCTCTTCACCGGTATCTACAGCTCCGCCGCGAGCGCGGGCGCGGCGACCGCCTCCGCGCTCATGATCCCCCTGGAGAGATCCACAGGGTACGGCTGGCGCGGCGTCTCCGCCATGATCGCGTTGCCCGCGCTGGCCGGTGCGCTGCTCTGGCTGCCGCAGGCGCTGGGCAAGCAGGCCGCCGTCCAGAACGGCCCCCGCCCCTTCCACGCGGTCATCCGCAGCCGGATCACCTGGTACGTCACCGGCCTCATGGGCCTGCAGTCGCTCACCTTCTACGTGATCCTGGCCTGGCTGCCGACCGTCTTCCTGGAGGCCGGGCTCCCGGCCGACCAGTCCGGATACCTGCTCAGCATGACGACGCTCGTGCAGGTGGGCGCAACGTTCGCGGTGCCGGTGCTGGCGGGGCGGCGGCGCTCGCAGTCGGGGTACGTGGCCGCCGCCGTCCTGCTCACCATGGCCGGGTACCTCGGGCTGCTGGTGGCGCCGGTCACCGTGCCCTGGTTGTGGATGATCGTGCTGGGCGTGGGGCAGGGGGCGGCGTTCGGGCTGGCGCTGCTGCTGATCACGCTGCGGGCGCCCGATCCGACGGCCGTGACGGCGTTGTCGGCGGTCGCGCAGTCGGCCGGGTACGTGCTGGCCGCGGTGGGTCCGGTGCTGTTCGGGGCGCTGCGGCAGACCTCGGGCGGGTGGACGGCTCCGCTGGCCGTGGGCATGGCGATCCTGGTCGTGCAGCTCATCGTGGGATGGCTCGCGGGACGGCCTGCTACTTTAGGTAAGGCTAACCTATAAGGCGTGGAGGGTTCGGTGCTGACGGAGGTGCTCCAGCGGGTCGCCGCGGGTCGTGACGGCGTGCTCGGGGTGGATCCCGGGCTGGAGATCGAACCCGACGGGAGCTGGACCGCCGTCTCCGAGCTGGTGCGGGAGCCGTACACGCTGATGGGGGAGCTTGTGGAGCAGACGGCGGGGCGCTGGAACGCGCCGCGCCACGTCGGCGCGGCGCTGTTGTGGAAGACCTACGGGTATTGGCACATGTTCCCGATGGCGCTGGGGTGGGCGCTGGACGGGCGGGTGCCGGTCATGAAATTTCGGGACACGTATTTCAAGGTGTCCGAGGCCGGCGTGACCATCGGGGCCTCGCGGATCACGTGGGAGAGCGGCGCGGCGGCGATCGCGGGCGCGCTGGCCGAATCCCAGGCGCCGCTGGTCAAGGTGCTCAGCCGCATGGCCAGGGTTGGCGAGCGCACGCTCTGGGGCTCCACCGCGGAGGCCGTCGCGCACCCGCTCACCCAGGTCGTCAAGGGCGACTACATGACGTTGCTGCACGAGATCGGCAAGCCCGTGGACGGGCTGCTCACCCCCTCGGGCGACGGCTACTTCCGCAAGACCTGCTGCCTGTGGATCACGCTCCCGGATGTTGAGCCGTGTTCCACCTGCTGTGTTCTCGCGCGTCACTGAGCGGGTCTACTCTGCGCGGCATGACGCAGCAGCGATTTTTGGGAAGATTATGGGGCAAGGTGCTGGCCGGTGTTACGGTCGCCGTCGTGCTGATCTCATCGGAGCCCGTCGCGGCTCACTCGCCCAAGGAGCCGGTCGTCATCGGGCACCGGGGCGCCAGCGCCCACCGCCCCGAGCACACCCTCCTGTCCTACGAGGCCGCGATCGCGATGGGCGCCGACTACATCGAGCCCGACCTCGTGTCCACCAAGGACCACGTGCTCGTCGCCCGGCACGAGAACGAGATCTCCGGCACCACCGACGTCGCCGCCCGCCCCGAGTTCGCCGGCCGCCGCACCACCAAGACCATCGACGGCCGTCCCGTGACCGGCTGGTTCACCGAGGACTTCACGCTGGCCGAGCTCAAGACCCTGCGCGCCAAGGAACGCATCCCGGACCTGCGGCCCGACAACACCGCCTTCGACGGCCTGGCCGAGATCCCCACGTTCGAAGAGGTCGTCCAGCTCGCCCAGCGCCACCGTGTGGGCGTCTACCCCGAGACCAAGCACCCGACCTACTTCGACTCCGTCGGCCTGTCCCTGGAAGAGCCCCTCCTGGAGATTCTCGGCCGCTACCGGGTACGCAAGGCGTTCATCCAGTCCTTCGAGACCGCCAACCTGCGCGAGATGCGCTCCAAGACCCGGCTGCCGCTGATCCAGCTGATCACCTTCGGCGGCAAGCCCTACGACTGGACGGCCTCCGGCGACCCGCGCACCTACGACGACATGGTGAAGCCGCAGGGCCTGCGCGAGGTGGCCGCCTACGCCAACGGCGTCGGCGTGGACACGCGCCGCATCCTCCCGGTGGGCGCCGACGGCCGCCTGCTGCCGCCGACCACGCTGGTGAAGGACGCGCACCGGGCTCGCCTGGACGTGCACATCTGGACGATCCGCAACGAGAACTCCCAGCTCCCCCTGGACCACCGCCTCGGCAACCCGGCCAGCCCCGTCTACGCGCGGGCGACCGGTGACGTGATGGGCTTCCTGGCCCGGCTGGTGTCCCTGGGCATCGACGGCGCGTTCTGCGACGACCCGGCCATGGGCCGGGCCGTCATCAGCGGGCGCGGCTGAGCCGGGGTCAGGCCACCTCGGCGGCGGAGTCGAGCGGGCGCAGTTCGTCGGCGTAGCTCACCGACGTGCGGCGCATCACCCCGCCGTCGTCGATCGAGTACTGGCCGAGCCGCCACAGCGGCGGCGAGTAGGCGTGGATCGAGACGCTGTGCGAGGTGGCGCCGTTGAGACGGTGGATGTGGTCGGGGCCGAACGAGAACGACTGGCCCTCGCCCACCACCGTCTCCAGGTGTTCTCCGCCGATGCGCGGGTTGCACTCCAGCAGCGCGCCCCGCACCACGTGCACGGCGCCGGAGCTGATGTCGTGGTCGTGCCAGCCGGTGTCGTCCTCGGGCCGCCAGCACAGGAGCCACACGTCCACGTAGGCGTCGCGGTGGAGCGAGGCGTAGTGGCGGCCGCCGTCCTGCGGGAACTCGACGAGTTCCTGCCATCCGTCCGGGTTGGCGGCGAGGCCGTTGACCAGTTCGCGCAGTTCGCGCCGGTCGAGGGCGCGCTCGGGAAGGCCGGCGCAGATGTCCCCGTCCTGTGTCTGGGGTGCCTCGCTGAGGAGCTCAGCTGTTCGCTTGCTCATGTGCGGTTCTCCTTTCTGCCGAGTAGACGACGGGGGTTGGTCACGCGGATGGCGTGTGCCGCCGCGTTGCCGAGGCCCGGGTCGGGGGCCGTGGCGTAGGGGGCGTCGGAGCCGTTGACGACGACGTCGATGCCGAGCTCGCGCACGATCGCGTCGATCGCGCGCGGGCCGTAGCTGGAGGTCTCCACGTAGAAGCCGGGGTCGACCAGGCCGCGGTTCTGGCCGCCTCTGGCGATGAGGCGCTCGGAGTGCAGCGGGGCCAGGCCCGCGAGCAGAGTGAAGCAGACGCGCAGCTTCGGGTGGCGCGGGCGCACCACGGCGTGGAAGTGGTACCAGGCCGCGTGCATCTGCTGGACGTACGGCACGACGGCCGGCCACCAGGACGGGCGCCCCGGGCCGCCCGCGGCGGGGCCGGGGTGGACCAGCAGGGGCAGGTCCCGCTCCATGAGCACGTCGAGCAGCTCGTCGAGCGGTTCGGCGGTGGCCGGGATCTGCAGCCCGGCGAAGCCGCGGTCGAGGTCCTTGGCCAGGCGGGCGGGATCGGGTTCGCTGTGGCAGGTGGCGGCCCAGGCGCCGAAGCGCTCGGGCAGCTCCAGCGCGCCGTCGTGGTAGGCCTCGATGAGCGGCCAGGACTCCTCGGGCGGCAGCGACTCGATGCCGAGCGGGCTGGACAGCGACACGAGCGCGAGCTCGCCGGTCTCGCGGGTGGCGGGGTCGTGGTCGGCCGGGTTCACCTCGTACGGCGGCTCGCCGTCCAGGAAGAGCGTCCACCCGTCGAGGTACGGCGCGGCCGTACGCGCACGCAGCGCCTCCACGAAGGAACGCGTCCACAGGTGCTGATGCACATCGATGCTCACCGCCACACCTCCCTGTATTTCCTACTGATAATATAGGTAAACGTCGCCGCCTCGGAAGACACAAACGTGAAGCGGTTCACTGATACGGTTCAGTGAACCGCTTCACCTACCGTCCTGTCAACGCTGCGCCCTTCTGTCGGCCACACGCAATAGGCTGGCTTGATGCCCCGCAAGAGAGCGACCATCAAGGAAGTGGCCCAGGCCACAGGCCTGTCACCGGCCGCCGTCTCCTATGCGCTGCGCGGCATGCAGGTCTCCGAGGAGACCATGGAGCGGGTGCGGGCCGCCGCCGCCGAACTCGGCTACGAGGCCGACCCCATCGCCCGTGCCCTCGCCAGCGGCCGTACCGGCATGATCGGTGTGCTCTGCGGCTCCCTCGAAGACCTGTGGCAGCAGTCGCTGGCCGTCGGCATCAGCAGGGGCCTGCGGGAGAAGGACCGCTACGCGCTGATCCTCGACGCGGTCGGCGACCCCGACCGTGAGCGCGCGCTCGCCCAGCAGTTGCGCGACCAGCGCGTCGACGGGCTCATCGTGCAGCCGGTCGACCCCGCCGCGGCCTTCTGGCCCGAGCTGTGCGAGTCACTGCCCGTGGTCTCGATCGGCGACTCGCTGGCGGGCACCGCGGGCGAGGTCGTCTTCGACAACCGGCGCGGCGTGACGCTGGCTTTGGAACATCTCCAGGGGCTGGGCCACCGCCGGGTGGCCGTTCTCACCCCGACCCGCCCCAGCACCCCCGACCGGCCCGCCGACGTCCACGTCAGCGCCGAGGCCGAGCGGCTGGGGCTCGACCTGGAGGTCACCACCGCCCCCTACGAGCTGGCCGGCGCCACCGCCGCGGCCCGCCGCATCCTGGAGGAGGACCGGCCGAGCGCCGTCTTCTGCTTCTCCGACTCCATCGCCTACGGCGTCTACGCGGCGGCGGCCGAGCTGGGCCTGTCGATCCCGGACGACGTGTCGGTGATGGGCTACGACGACCATCCGATGTCCGGCCTGCTCACGCCCGGCCTCACCACCGTCGACTGGACCATCGCCGGCATCGTCAGAGCCGCGGTCCGCCTGGCGGTCGCGGCGGTCGACGGCGGGCCGAAGCGCCGCCGGGTCGTCCAGCAGCCCACGCTGCGCGAGCGCGGCTCGATCAGAGACCTCGCCTGAGCCCAACCCGTCTACAGCGCGTCGCGCAGGACGGCGGGCGGCGGCGGGCAGGGCGCCCCGCCCGTGAGCGTGTCCCCGTCACGCAGCGGCACGTTCGCCTCACGCACGTAGAAGAGCGGACGCCGCGGCGCGATCCGGTGCACGTAGCGGCCGACCACCGCCAGCCCGGCCAGCGTCACCGCCGACAGCGCGAGATGCGCCCCGGTGAGACCCAGCGCCGCGACCACGAGCCCGAGCGCCGCCAGCAGATAGAGCAGGTTGAGCGGCCGCCACGAGAACCCGAAGAACAGCTCGAACGCGTGCCCGGCCAGCCGGCCGAGACGCAGCTTCGACCGTCCCGCGCTGCGCTCGCGGTGCGTGACGCTCACCGCCGCGTACCGCGCCCCCACCAGGGGTACGGCCGGCATGAACCACGGCAGGCGCAGGTCGCTGATCGTCCTGGCCACCGGCGTGCGGACGAGCCGGAAGGTGGAGGCGCCCCGCGGCATGCCGATCTTGAACACGGCGCGGGCCGACCAGTGCAGCCCGAGCGAGCCGAGCTTGCGCACGAGCGGGTCGTGCCGGTTGACCCGGTGGCCGAAGACCACGTCGTACCCCTCGGCGGCCTTGGCGAGCAGTGTCCAGATCTGCGAGGGCGGCACCTGTAAGTCGGCGTCGCACTGGACCGTCCACGGCTGGGCGGCGTAGGAGAACCCGGCCGCCATGACCGCGTCGATGCCGAAGTTGCGGGTGAAGGACAGATAGCGCACCCGGGGATCGGCCTCGGCCAGGGCCCGTATCCGGGCCGGCGAGTCGTCGGAGCTGCCGTCGTCCACGAAGAGGATCTCCAGGTCCTCGATCGCGGACAGTTCGGTGACGAGCTCGCGGTAGGCCACGTCCACCTGGGCTCCCTCGTTGAAACACGGCACCAGCACCGTCAGGCCCGTCGTCACTGCGATCTCCTCAGCGCCAGGCCGAGGACGAGCGGGTTCGCCCCCAGCGCGTACACGGCCCCGGCCGCCCCGGCCAGGGGAATGGCCACCGCGCCCAGCACGGCGACCGCGGCCAGCGCGGCCACGACGGCCCTGGCGTTGGCCCGGGGGTCGGTGTGCTCGACGACGAACGTGGCGCCGCTGGCCAGCGCCTGCACGGGAAGCAGGGTGAGCGCGAGCACGCCGAGCGCGATCGGGCCGTGGATGTGCTGGGCCAGGGCGACCCCGGCCAGCACCAGCCAGAGCGTTCCGGCCACGGCGGCCAGCCCGGCCATGCGCCGTCCCAGCACCCGCGCCCCCGCCGCGCCGCCTCCCGCCACCCTGAGCGACAGCTGCGGCTGGTAGATCCGCTGCAGCGTGTAGAGCACCGAGAGGGCGAAGCCCCAGGCGAGCGTGACGAAGTAGAGCTCGCCGCTCTGGCCGGCGTGGGCGCTGAGCGAGAGCTCGACGAAGAGCGTGCCGATCATGGCGTTGTTCATGACGTCGGCCGCGCCCATCAGCACGATCGTGCCCGCCAGCACACGGCGCAGCCCGGGACGCGGGCGTCCGGCGCGGGGCAGGCCGGGCAGCAGCGAGAGGTTGAGCGCGGTGACCAGCGCCAGCAGCCCGGTCAGGTAGCCGGTCGGGCCGACCCCGGCGAAGAAGGCGAGCGCCGCCATCGCGCCCATGCCCAGGCCGAGCACGGCGAAGTGGACGGTGTCGCGGGCATAGCGGCCGAGCGCGCGGTGGAGGGCGACGCCGAGCATGCCGCAGCCGAGCGCCACGTAGTACGCGATGCCCAGCAGGTAGAGCGTGACCGGGTGGCCGGGGGCCAGGACGAGCGCGACGACCGCGGCGGCGGTGGCCGGCAGCGGTACGTACGCCACCAGGGCGCGGAGCATGCCGGCGAGCTGGTCGCGGGTACGGCGGGCGCGCGGGATCAGCTTGAGCGCGGCCTTCTCGGTGCCCGACTGGACGACCATGCAGAGCCAGCCGACGGCGCCCATGACCGCGGCGTAGGCGGCGAAGTCCGCGCGGCTCCAGGCCAGGGCGAGCAGGGCGGCGGAGCCGTACAGCATCACGCGGAAGGTGGCGCGGCCGGCGATCAGCGTCGTCAGCCGCGTCAGCCCGATGCGGTGGGTGGCGGTGGCGGTCATCCTGCGTCCAGGTCGGCGAGGACGCGCTCGCGCAGCGGGCGGCTGCCGTCGTGCAGGTAGGCGCGCAGGGCCGACTCCACCTGTTCGCGGCCGAACCGGTCGAGCACGCCGGTCAGCGACGGGCCCTTCTCCATGCCGAACAGCGCGGTGAAGAAGGTCCTGACCTGCGCGGCCTCGAACGTGTCCGGCAGCGGCAGGAGGGCTTCGACGTGTTCGCGGGCGGGTGGTCGCGAGGGCGGCGCCGCGGTCCAGGTCGCCGGGCGGCCCGGTCCCGCCAGCCAGGCGCGGACATGGGCCAGGCGCTCGGCGGCCGAGGGGTCGAGGCGGCCTTGGGCGAGGGCCAGGTCGTAGCAGGTGGCGTGCAGGGCCGCGCACACCTTGGAGAAGGCCGGCGGCTTGGCGGGCAGCTGGTCGAGGGGGATCTCGCTGATCTCCTCGACGTGGGCGCGGACCGCCTCGTCGGTCCTGGCCTTGGCGATCAGCGCGTCGAACTCCTTGTACCAGCGCGCCAGCGTCTCCCGGTCGAGCGGCGAGCGGTCGTCGTGGTCGCGGATCCAGCGGATCATGCGCGCGGGCAGGTACGGCACGAGCGGATCGCCCGCCACCGGCCGGGGCGCCGAGGGAACGGCCCGGTAGACGGCGCCGCACGCCCGGCACGAGTACCGCTGCCGGCCCAGATCGGAGGGGTGCGGATCACCGCACTGCAGGCATCTCACAACGGCACCGCCACCGCCGACGAGGGCACCAGCTCCGCGCCGAGCCCGCTCTTGACCTCGGCCTGCCCCTTGCCGAGCACCAGGCCGCGCTTGCCGGCCCCGATCGCCCACTCGACCATGCGGACGTAGCCGTCGAAGTACAGGTGCTTGCGCCCGCCGCTCTCCGGCGGGAGCGCGCCCCAGCTCAGGCATATGGGCCAGGCCGGGTGGTCGAGGATCAGGGACAGGCCGAGCAGGCGCCGGTCGTGCCGGTAGGTGAGGGCGATGCTCTCCCCGCCGCCGATCAGCGCCTCCAGGTAGGGCAGTGGCAGTGGCGCGAGGGGGAGGAACCTGCCGCGGTGCTTGAGGTCGTTCTCGGCGCGCAGCCGGGCCGCCTCCTCCGCGCCGACCAACTCGGCGGCGGGGCCGATCCGGACGGTCAGCTCCGCGGAGAACGTCCTGGCCCGCCTGCGCAGGGACTCGCGGCGGCGGGGGTCGAGCTGGGCGTACCAGTCGTCCAGGCCGGACCAGGGCAGGGCGAGCTTGGCCAGGGGAGCGGTGGGCAGGTTCACCTTGATCGGCCCGGGGAGCAGGGCGCGCTCGTCGGCCGAGACCTCGCGCCAGACCATGCTCCGCCAGCCGGGGCCCAGCTCCCGCCGCAGCCCGCGCGCGTAGGCGCGCAGCAGGCCGGGGTCCGGTTCGTCGCGGAACCACCAGCCTTTCTGGGAGCGGTTGCCCGGCGCGTGGACGTCCAGGACGCCTGCCGGGCCGCGTGCCGCGGTGTACACGCCGCGCCGTAGCCGGGGGGTGCGCAGCGAGGCCGAGGCGGCGCCGACCGCCTTGCCGTCCTGCCGCAGGACCGCCAGCACCACGGGCGCCTGGGCGCCCCAGGCGTAGGCGCGCAGCAGGTCATAGCGCCAGGTCACCCACTGGCCGGCGGCGAGGCGTAATTCCTCCCAGCCGGCGGGCTCCGGGTCGTGCCGGGGATCCAGGAACTCCAGGCTCATCCGATCGCCCACCTGGGTACCGCCACGACCTTCATGGGGAGGTATTCGAACCCCAGCGAGCGCTTCACGTCAACGAAGCCCCGGCCGGCGAACAGGCGTTTGGCGCCCGCGGCCGTCGCGTGGGCGACGATCCGGGCGTAGCTGTCGAAGTAAAGGTCCTTGCGGCCGCCCTGTTCCGGTGGCAGCGCGGCCCACGGGCCGTACATGGGGGCGACGGGGTGGTCGTAGACCATGGCGAAGGCCAGCAGCTTCTCGCCGTGGTGGTAGCTGAGCGTCCACACGTCCTCGCGGCCCAGCAGCGCGGCGAAGTACGCGGGCGACAGCGGCAGGCGCGGATCGAGGGAGGAACTCAGCCGGGCGGCGTGACGTTCGTCGAGCGCCGCCAGTTCGGCCGGGTCGAGGTCGCGGCGGGCGCTGCCCTCGCGTACGAGCAACTCGCCGTCCTGGGCGATGCGCTTGATCTGGCGGCGCAGCGTGGAGCGGCGGTTACGGCTGAGTGTGCCGATCCACCCGTCTGCGGAGGACCAGCCCAGGCGCATCTGCGTGGTGCCGGGGGACTGCCTGACGAGGGCGCCGCGCCGGGCGACCAGCGGCAGCGCGGGTTCGGTGACCATGCGGTAGACCACACCGGCCAGGCCCCAGCCGAGCTCGGCGGCGGCGGCCCGCTCGAAGCTCCTGATGAGCTCGCGGCCGTCGGCGCCCTCGGGCAGGCACCAGGTGGGAGCGTTGGAGTGAGCCGGTAATCGCACGTCGAGAAGGAGCGGCGGGCGGGAGGTCCGGGTCGGCCACAGGCCACGGCAGACCGCCCCGATGGCGCCGGCGACGCGGTCGCCGTCGCGGAAGACGCCCAGCAGCGGCCGGGCCCACGAGGCGGCGAAGGAGCTACGGATCACGTCATAGGACCATATAGCCGTTAACCCCTGACGAATCCGGAGATCTTCCCAGCCTTCAGGCTCTGGGTCAATATCCGGGTAAGACAGTTCAATCTTCACTTAGGTCCCTGATTCACCCGAAAAATTACGAAATTGCAACGAAATGACTGACAGTCATAGTTAGGAGTATATGTCTGATTTGATCATGGCCGCGCGCCACACCTGGACGCGTGTACCTACTGCCCGCGCACAACCAGCGCGGCGTTTGATCAGGGGAATGCCATGAAAGTTGGGGTGACGGGTGGTAATGGCTTCATCGGCCGTTACGTCTGTGAGGAGTTAGCCGCCAGAGGTCATACTCCGATCGTCTTCGACCATCAAGATCGCGGCTCCAGCCCGTTCGAGGTCATGCTCGGCGACATCAGGGACGCCACGGCCATGACCGAACTGGCCGCCCACGCCGATGCGATCATCCACCTGGCCGCCGTCCTCGGCACCCAGGAGACGATCACCAATCCGCGGCCCGCAGCGGAGACCAACCTCATGGGCGGTCTCAACTTCCTCGAAGCGGTCGCCCAGTACGACCTCCCCGGTGTCTACATCTGCGTGGGCAACCACTGGATGGACAACAGTTACTCGATCTCCAAGACCGCCGTCGAGCGCTTCGCGCGCATGTTCAACGCCCACCGCGGCACCAGGGTCAACCTGGTCAGAGTGGTCAACGCCTACGGACCCCGGCAGATGGCGGCACCGCCGTTCGCCGCCGGAAAGGTACGCAAGATCACCCCCGCCGTGATCTGCCGCGCCCTGTCCGGCATGCCGGTCGAGTTGTACGGCGGCGGCACCCAGATCTCCGACATGGTGTGGGTCGGCGACGTGGCCAGGGGACTGGTCGCCGCGCTGGAGACCGCCGCGGTCAAGCCGCCGCTCGGCCACGTGGTCGAGGTCGGCCCGACCGAGTCGACGAGCATCCGCGCGGTCGCCGAGATGATCATCGATATGTGCGAGGAGCGCGGCTACGAGCGCGCGCCGATCGTGGACCTGCCCATGCGTCCCGGCGAGACCCCGGAGACCGCCGTCACCGCCGACCCCGAGACGCTGCGCCCGGTCGGCATCGACCCCGGCTCGCTGGTCACCCTGCAGGAGGGCATGGCCAAGACGGTCGACTGGTTCATCGAGAACCGCGGCACCCACTGGAACACCCCGAGGTGAAGCACCTCGTGATCCTCGGCGGCTCGGACGGCACGGTCAGTGCCTTCCGGGCCGCCCGGCGGCTGGGCCTGTCCACGATCTGCGTGGACATGCGCGCCGACGCACCGGGCGTGGCGGAGGCCGACGAGTTCCTGCACCTCAGCACCCGCGACGTCCCGGCGATCGCGGCCGCGCTGCGCGAGCGCCATGGCCTTGCCGGGCTGCTCGCCCCCGGCAGCGACATCAACCTCCCGTCGCTGGCCGAGCTGGCCCGCCTGCTCGGCCTGCCCCGCGCGCTCACCGAGGAGACCCTGCGGGTCTCGACGGACAAGGCCGCCTTCCGCGAGACGTGCCTGCGCCTCGGCCTGCCGAGCCCGCTCTACTCCACCGATCCCGAGGTACGGCCGGCACTGCCGGTCATCGTCAAACCGGTCGACTCCGGCAGCTCGCGCGGCATCACGATCGTGCGCGAGCAGGAGGACCTCGCGCGGGCGGTCGAGCACGCGCGGGCCGTCTCCCCGACCGGCCGCATCATCATCGAACAGCTCCTGACCGGCCAGGACCTCTGCGGTGAGGCCATGCTCCAGGACGGCAGGATCGCCCTGCTCGGCCTGAGCCGCCGCGTCACCGAACCACCTGAGGTGGTCGCGGTCGGGCACGACATGGAGCCGGGCGACGGCGTCCTCGACAAGGAGGTCACCCGGCAGCTGGAGCTGGTCTGCGCCGAGATCGGCTACCGCGACGGCCCGCTCAACGTGGACCTGTTCGTCGAGGACGGCGTGGTCACGCTGATCGAGATGGGCGCGCGCATCGGCGGCAACGGGCTGGGCGAGGCGCTCGGCCTGATGTACGGCGTGGACACGGTCGAGGCCACGGTCCGCCTGGCCGTCGGAGAGCGGCCCGACCTCACGCCCACCCGCCGGGGTCCCGCCTCGGTGCGGGTGCTGCGCGCTCCTTTCGAAGGCATCCTGCTCGGGATCGACGGCCTGGAGACGCTGCCGGACAGCGCCGAGATCGTGGTGGTCGCCTTCCCCGGCGACCACGTCTTCCCCTACACCGAGTGCCGGGCCAAGCTCGGCTACGTCGTCGACCACACGCCCCCGGACCTGGACGCGCTGGTCAAGGTCGATGTCCGTTAGGTTCTCCGCCACGGCGTGGGAGAGGTCCTACCGGCGCACGGTCCGGCTGGCCTTCTCCCGCGTGCCCTTCTACCGCGACCAGTGGGTACGCGCGGGCCGGGCGCTCGACGAGCCCCTGCCCACACCCACCGGGGAGCTGGCCGGCCAGCTGCACCGGCTGTGCCCGTTCGCCGAGCCGTACGATCCGGGGGCCGAGCCGAGCCTGTGGATCGGCCCGGCGGGCGGGCTGCGGGCGGCGCTGGCGGTGGCGCTCGGGGCGGCGGGCGTGCGCGGGCGGGTTCCGGTGCTGGAGGTGCGCCGGGCCGTGCTGGATCGGCGGCGGCTGGGGCTGGGCGGCCCGCCGTACGGTGTGCTGCTGGAGCCGGACGCCACGGTCGTGCACGAGCGCCGGCGGCGTGAGCTCAACGCGCCCGCGCTCAAGCTCGCCGCCGACGCCGGCCGCGCGGTCGTGGTCGGCGAGCGGGCGGCGGTGGCCTCGTTCCTGCCCGAGCTGGCGGGCGTCGAGGTGAACGTGCTGGAGCGGGTGACGCTCGCCGGAGCCGCCGAGGGCGCGCTGGTGCACGACCCGCATCTCGGCTACTACGCGGCCCGCGCCCGCTGCGGCCGGGTCCATCTGCTGTGGCGGCGCTTCCACGCCCGGCCGGAGGGCGGCGGTCTGGCCGTCTCCGCGCTGGGCCGGCGCCGTCCGGTGCTCGTCGCCGTGGTCCCGGACGGCGGTGGCGAGCTCGGCCGCTGCCCCGGCCACGGCACCCCGATCCTTGGAGTCGCATCGTGATCAGAGCCAACCGGGTGACGCTGCTCGCGGGCGCCCTTGCGGTGGCGCTGGCGGGAGTCGTCCGTTTCGTCCTGCCGTACGAGCAGGAGATCACCTCGCTGTGGGGCTTCCTCGTCAAGCTCACGCCGCAGCTGGCCGCCATCGTGGCGATCGCCTGGCTGGACGTCGAGTGGGCGCGGCGGCTCAAGCTGCACCTGCTGGCCATTCCGGCCGTGTTCCTGGCCTTCCTGCTGTACTTCGTGCCGAAGACCTTCATGGCCGCCATGGACATCGGCGACAAGTCCGGCACCTTCGAGGACCTCTACCTGCACGTCGTGGTCTTCGTGCCGTTCCTGATCGTGGCGCTTCTGCTGGCCTACCGGCTCGGCGGCGGCTCGCGGGAGGGCGTGCTGCGTACCGGCCTGGCGATGTCGATCCTGCACGTGTCGGGTCTTGAGGACCTCGTGGCGGTCTCCATGAACCGCCGCCTCGACGCCATCCCCGAGGTGTGGGACTGGGCCGACCACATCACCGTGCGGATCGGCCACCCGGCCACCAAGTACGAGGCGTACGCCTTCATCGCCGCGCACGTCGTCGTGGCGCTGCTGGTGTTGTTCGTGCCGCGCCGGTGGCTACGGCGTCGCTCCGCCCGGTCGCAGGAGTAGCCGGGCCGCGTCGAGGTCGCCGTCCAGCGGGCGGTCCGGCTCGGCGCCGCGGCGGGCCCGTACGGCGGCCACCCGCTCGCAGGCCAGCACGATCTCCAGCGGCTCCACGCAGCGCAGCGCGTAGCGGGCCGCCTGGGTGGCGAAGCCGGCGTGGTCCTCGGTGCCGCGGGAGATCACCGCGGTGCCGGTGGTGACCGGCGTCGCCAGGTGGCGCAGCTCGGCCAGCGCGTCCTGGGCCACGTACTCCAGGATCATCAGGCCGGAGGCGCCCGGACGGTCGGCGAGGAAGGGCAGGGCGCCGGTGTAGCCCGGCTCCATCAGCGTGGCCAGCCGGGCGGTGCTCAGCTGCGCCGTCTGCACCAGCGCCGCGCGCAGCGTGTCCAGGGCCAGCGCCACGGGCGCCGAGTGGAAGTTGCCGTTGTGCCAGGCCAGCGAGCGGTCGATGAGCGGGTTCTCGGCAGCGGCGTTGAGGTCGATCTCGACGGTCGTGGCGGCCCGCTCCAGCGCGTCGAGCGCGCCGCCGTGCACCTGGGCGAAGGCGCGGTAGCCGTACGGGTCCTGCACGCGCGTGGCGAGCTCCCCGTTGAGCAGGCCGCGCAGCCGCGCGGCCACCACCGCCTGCCCCTGATGCGGTCTCGCTTCCTGTACGGCTGCCGCCAGCGGCTCCGCCGAAGCCCCGACCGCGGTGAAGGAGAAGGCGGCCACGTCGATCGCGGCGTCCAGCAGCCCGCGCAGCCGATGACAGGCCAGCGCCGCGTCGGCCAGCGTCAGCGCGCCCGAGCTGATGAACGGCAGCCCGTCCGAGCTCGCCAGCGCGAAGCGGGGACCGTCGCCGCCGTGCCACGCCTGCTCGCCCAGGAGACACAGGGCGGTGCTCGCCAGCGCCGTCAGGTCACCGGTGCCGATGGCCCCGTAGGCGCGTACCGGGGGAGTGACGCCCGCGTTGATCGCCTCGGCGAGGACCGGCAGCACCGCCGGGTCGATCCCGGAGCCGCCCGCGAGCAATTGGTTCAGGCGTACGGCCAGCATCCCCCTGGCCCGTTCCGCCTCGATCAGGGGCCCGGCGCCACCCGCGTGACTGCGCAGCAGGTCGAGCCCGGACGCGGCCACCTCGACGTCCTTGTTCGCCCCGACGCCCGTGCTCTGCCCGTAGACCGGGCCGGTCAGCGCCTGGGCGGTGGCCCACGCGGCCCGAGCGCGATCGGTGGAGCCGATCGTCACCCGGGCCTGGCCGGTGGCCACGGCCGCGACCCGCGAGCAGGTCAGGCCGGCGCCGTGGAATTCCATGGGCGTGATCAGTCGCCGTCGGGGATGACCAGGCTGAGCAGCCAGCTCACGATGCTGATGATGACCGAGCCGATGAGCGCGGTGACGAAGCCGTCCACGTGGAACGGCACGTCGAGCTGTCCGGCGATCCAGCTCGTGAGCAGCAGCATCGCCGCGTTGATCACGAGGAGGAAGAGCCCCAGCGTCAGCACGATCACCGCGCAGCCCAGCATCTTGACGATGGGCTTCACGATCGCGTTGATCAGGCCGAAGATGAGGGCGACCACGACGAGCGTGCCCCAGTACTTCGCCGTGGTGTCGGTGTCGACCGTGATGCCGGGGAGCAGTTGTGTGGCGACCCACAGGGCGACCGCGGCCGCCAGGGTTCTCAAGATGAATATCACGCTGATAGATCCTCGCACTCCTTGAGGGCCGATCGGTAGAGGCGCAGCGCCACCAGGGGATAGATCATGACGCTGAGCACGCCGGCGGTGACCATCGCCGCGGCGTGCGCCGAGCTGATCGCGCCCTGCTGCACGCCGGTGTTGGTGATCACCACGATCAGGGGCAGACCGGCCGCGGCGAACAGCGCCAGCGCCTTGTGCTCGCCGGGCCGCAGGTCGGGGTCGCGCCGGTGCAGCAGGTACGTGGGCAACCCGCGTACCAGCAGGAACGCGAGCAGGAAGATCGGGATCAGCAGCAGGCTGCGCGGGTCGGTGAACAACGCCTTCAGGTCCAGGTTGGCGCCGCTGACCACGAAGAAGAACGGGATGAGGAAGCCGAAGCCGATCGCGTCGAGTTTGGAGGAGATCACGTGCTCCTCGGCCTCCGGGCCCGAGGCGACCGCCAGCCGTACCACGATGCCCGCCGCGAACGCGCCGAGCAGCACGTCCAGGCCGAACGCCGACGCGGCGGCGATCATCGCGATCAGCACGAACATGACGATGCGCACCGCGAGCTGGCCGCTGCTGCCCATCGTGCCGGCGACCAGCCGCGCCAGCAGCGGGTGCCGCGGCCGGGCGGCCATCGCCGCCGCGACGATCGCGATGGCGGTGAACAGCGCGATGAGCGCGATCGTGTGCCAGCGCTCGTCCTCGGAGAAGACGAAGGCCATGGCCACGATCGGGCCGAACTCCCCGAGCGCCCCGATCCCCAGCACCCGGCTGCCGAACGGCGTGGGCAGCGCGCCCGCGTCCCGCACCATCGGCAGGATCGTGCCGAGCGCGGTCGTGCACAGGGCGAGCCCGATCACCTGGGCGGCCAGCGTGAACCCGTTCGTCGCCACCGCCACGAGCAGCCCGAGCGCCAGCGAGGCGAACCAGCCGTAGATCGCCAGCCTGATCGGCCGGCCCTTGATCCGGGCGAACTCGATCTCGTAGCCGGCCATGAACATCAGCATGGAGAGCCCGAACTGCGAGATCGTCTCGATGACGCCGTCGGTCTTGATCCAGCCGAGCACCACCGGGCCGCACAGCACGCCGAGCAGGATCTCCAGCACCACGTTCGGCACCCGGACGAACCGGCCGAGCGCGTGGGCGACGATCGGCGAGATCGCGGCGGCCAGGACGATGATCAGGACAGTGATCATGCACGCTATGTGCCCACCCGTCACTCCATGTAGTCACTCGCCGGACTGTTGGCGTTATTCAGGCCCAGGATGGGGAAGAGCGGTGCAAGGGGGAAGGGAGCGAGATGGACGCGAAGGAACTGGAGTCGTTGCCGGCCAGCGAACTGCACGAGCGTGCGGTGCGCTATGCGGTACGCCACGGAGACCTGGGGTTTCTCTGGAACCTGCTCAAGGTGATCCCGGCGGCCGAGGCGGCCAGCGGTCACGACGGGGAGACCGCCAACGACCTCAGCCGCGTCTCGGCCTTGCTCAGCGACGCCCTCGCCGCGGGTGAGGGGGAACTGGGCGAAGCGCTCAAACCTGTCTATATCGACTACCTCACCCAACATCCGGAGGCATAAAGCTTCAGCCGGCGAGTTCAGACGGCGTGCCGTACAGGGCGAAGCCGGGCGTGCTCACCGAGCGTCCGCCGCGCGTGACGATCATCACCTCGTACGGCTCGGCCGCCGCGAGATCGAGGGCGAAGCGGCGGGCGCGGACCGGGCCCATCGCGTACATGGCGGTGGCGAACGCGTCGGCCGTACTCAGATCCGGGCCGATCACCGTCACCGAGCCGAGCGCGTGCTGGGCCTCGCCCGTGCGGGGATCGACCACGCGGGTCTTGCCCGAGGTGGAGATGGCCAGGTCGTTGGCGAAGACCATGCGGCGCACCGCGTTGGTGCGCGGGTCACGGATGCCCACGCGCCACGGCCGCCCCGGCAGCGAGGAGCCGCGTACCCGGATGTCCCTGCCCGCGGTGATCCGGTGGTCCACCGCTCCGGCCCCGGCCAGCGCCCGCGAGAGCCGTTCGACCGCCCAGCCCTTGATGTAACCCGAGACGTCCAGGACCCCGCCGATCCGCGAGTCGAACCACCCGTCCGTCGCCTCGGCCATCTCGTCACACCGGTGCAGTACCTCGATCAACTCCGGCACCTGCTCGATCGTCCTGCCCGCGTTGAGCCGGGCGATCTGGCTCTCCTCGTCGAAGGGGTCGAACGTCCGGTCCACCCAGCGCAGCCAGGCGAAGGCGTTGTCCAGCATGGGAACCAGCTCACGCTGGGGCAATGCCGTGCGGATGTCCACATTGACGGAGGTGTTCAGTACCGTCTCCGTGCGTGCGGATCCAGGGAACGTCATGTGGGGCTCCTCTCTCGGGAGGACACATTTTCATAACGGGCGTATGGCGGACCTAAGCGCTTTGCCGGTGCCCTGGCTCCAGGTGCGCGTGAGTAGGGTCTGATGCATGGCAAACGTGCGTGTTGAGCGGACAGATGACGGCGGGTTCCGGGCGACCAACGCCCGCGGGGCCGAGGTGCGGATCGGCGGCGGTGACGAGGACGGCGTCTTCAGCCCCGTGGAGCTCCTGCTGGCGGCGGTGGGCGGCTGCAACATCGTCACCGTCGAGCCGCTCACGGCTCAGCGGGGGCAGCGGCTCATCCGGCTGGCGATGACCGTCGAGGCGGAGAAGGTGCAGCCCAATCTGCTCGGGCCGGTGACCGTCACCTATGACGTGGAGGTGCCGTCGGAGAAGGCCGACGAGGTGTACCGCGCGGTGGCCCATCGGGTGCACGAGAAGTACTGCACGGTGAGCCGGTCGCTGTCTGAAGGTACTGAGGTCCGTTTGGAGCTTCCGTAGCCCTTTTGGGGAGACATTCGACCCCTATATGACGCGTCCGTTGCATTCGCCGCTGTAGTGTCGAAGCAGGTCAAGAGTCCTGCGACTGACTTGCAGACTTTTACCGATGCGGACGCGGAGGGGGACCGTCGTCTGCAGTGCGGGACCGCCGGTGCTTCGGGGGAAGGTACCGGCCTGGACCGCCATATATCGGGGCCGGGGTAGCTTTGGGGGAAGCTGCTCCGGCCCCGATTCACGTCTTGAGCCCTTTGTGGCGATTTTTGCCGACAAACACCCATACGCTGGGTTTTTGTGACAGTTTCCATGCTGATTGACTGCGACCCCGGCATCGACGACGCCCTCGCGCTCGCTCTGGCGGCCGGATCCGCCCTCGACCTCCGCGGCATCACCACCGTGGGCGGCAACGTCGGCCTGGACCTGACCACCGCCAACGCCCTCGCCCTGCGCGAGTTCCTGGACCTCGGCGACGTCCCCGTGGTCCCCGGCTGCTCCGGCGCCCTGGTCAGAGGTCCCATGGACGCCGCGCACGTGCACGGCGCCGGTGGGCTGGGCGACGCCGTACTCCCTCCGGCGGTCCGCGCCGTGGCCGACGGCCACGCGGTCGACTTCATCATCGCCACCCTCCGCGACAACCCCGGCGAGATCACCCTTGTGGCCACCGGCCCGCTGACCAACATCGCCCTGGCCGTCCGCAGAGAACCCAGAATCGTGGACTGGGTACGGGACTTCGTGGTCATGGGCGGTTCGTACACCCGCGGCAACCACAACCCCGCCGCCGAGTTCAACATCCTCACCGACCCCGAGGCCGCCGCCATCGCCTTCAACGCCGGCTGGACCGTCACCCAGGTGGGCCTGGACGTCACCCTGACCGCCCGCGTCACCACCCGGGTCCTCGACCGGATGCGCGACCTGGGCCGGCTGTCCTCGCTCATCCTCCCCAGCGTCCAGTACTACGCTCCGGTCACCGCCGACACCGGCCCCGCCCTCCACGACGCGGTCGCCGTGGCCCACGTCATCGACCCCACCCTCCTCACCCTGACCCCCGCCGAGGTACGCGTGGAGACCGCAGGTCACTACACCACCGGCATGACCGTCACCGACTTCGACTCGCCCACTCCCAACACGCGCGTGGCCACCCACCTGGATGCCGACCGGTTCTGGGACCTGATGATCACCTCTTATGGAGGGTTGGCGGCGCGGCTTGGGTGATGTGCGTGGTGGTCTTGGTGGCTGCTACAGTTACCTGTGTCGCAAGCGCCGCTAGCTCAGTTGGTTAGAGCAGCTGACTCTTAATCAGCGGGTCCGGGGTTCGAGTCCCTGGCGGCGCACCGACCGAAACCCCAGTTCACTGTGCTGAACTGGGGTTTCTTGGTTTCCGAGAAACCCCTGGTGTCAGGCCGCGAGGCTGTGCCGGCGCATCGGTGCCGTGGTTACGCAACAGGTATTTACCGGTTGCGTGCAATGCCCCAGCAGCCTCAGAAGACGGAATAGGCTCGTGCGGGTAGTGGGCGGAGCGCAAGGCAAGGGGACCAGGTGAGCGACTCGTTCGTGCATCTTCACGTACACACTGAGTATTCGATGCTGGATGGCGCGGCGAAGGTCAAGCCGCTGGTCGCCGAGGCTGCTCGGCTGGAGATGCCGGCGATCGCGATGTCGGATCACGGCAACATGTTCGGCGCGTACGAGTTCTACCAGTCGGCCAAGGGCGGACCGGTCAAGCCGATCATCGGCATCGAGGCGTACGTGGCGCCGGACAACCGGTTCGTGAAGAAGCCGGTGTTCTGGGGGGCGCGAGCCGAGACCGGTGTCGCCGACGCCGAGGGCGGCAAGGACGTCTCCGGCGGTGGCCGGTTCACTCACATGACCATGTGGGCCAAGGACGCTCAGGGGCTGCGGAACCTGTTTCGGCTGTCGTCGCTGGCGTCCTTCGAGGGTTACTACTCCAAGCCGCGCATGGACCGTGAGCTGATCTCGAACTACGCCGAGGGCATCATCGCCACCACCGGTTGTCCCTCCGGGGCCGTGCAGACCCGGATCAGGCTCGGCCAGTACGAGGAAGCGGTCAAGGTCGCCGCGGACTACCAGGACATGTTCGGCAAGGAGAACTACTTCCTGGAGCTGATGGACCACGGCATCGACATCGAAAGGGACGTCCGCGAGGACCTGCTGCGGCTGGCCAAGCAGCTCGGCATCCCGCTGCTGGTGACCAACGACAGCCACTACGTCACCGAGGACCAGGCCGACGCCCACGACAGCCTCCTGTGCGTCGGCGTGGGCAAGAACAAGGACGACCCGAACCGCTTCCGGTTCAACGGTTCCGGCTACTACCTGAAGTCCGCGTCCGAGATGCGCAGCCTGTTCTCCGAGCTGCCGGAAGGCTGCGACAACACGCTGCTGGTCGCCGAGATGGTCGGCGACTACGGCGACGTGTTCACCTACGTCGACCGGATGCCGCAGTTCCCGGACGTGCCGGAGGGCGAGACCCAGGAGTCGTGGCTGCGCAAGGACGTCGAGCGCGGCCTGGAGATGCGCTACGGCGCCCCGATCCCCGCGGAGGTGATGGAGCGCTACGAGACCGAGATGAAGATCATCGGCCCGCTGGGGTTCTCCAGCTACTTCCTCGTCGTCGCCGACATCTGCAAGTACGCGCGCGACAACGGCATCGCCGTGGGCCCGGGACGTGGTAGCGCCACCGGCTCGATCGTGGCCTACGCCACCCGCATCACCGAGTTGTGCCCGCTGGAGCACGGCCTGCTGTTCGAGCGCTTCCTCAACCCCGAGCGCATCAGCCCGCCCGACATCGACCTGGACTTCGACGACCGCCAGCGCGACCGCATGGTGCGTTACGTCACCGAGAAGTACGGCACGGAGATGACCGCCCAGGTCAACACCTTCGGCACCATCAAGGCGAAGGCCGCGGTCAAGGACGCCTCACGCATCCTGGGCTATCCGTTCGCGGTCGGCGACAAGATCACCAAGGCGATGCCGCCGGACGTCATGGGCAAGGGCGTTCCGCTGGCCAAGCTGTTCGACGAGGATCACCCGCGGTACGCCGAGGGCACGGAGATCCGCGCGCTGTACGAGACCGATCCGGATGTGAAGAAGGTCGTCGACACCGGCCTGGGCATCGAGGGCCTGATCCGGGGCACGGGCGTGCACGCCGCCGCGGTCATCCTGTCGTCGGCGCCGCTGCTCGACCTCATTCCGATGCACATGCGGGACAAGGACAAGGTGGTCATCACCGGGTTCGACTATCCCTCGTGCGAGGAAATGGGCCTGATCAAGATGGACTTCCTGGGTCTTAGGAACCTGGGCATCATCGATCACGCCATCAAGATCATCGAACAGAACCGGGGTGTGAAGCTCGACACCCTGAGCATGCCGCTGGACGACGCCACCACGTACAAGCTGATGGCGCGAGGAGACACCCTCGGCGTCTTCCAGCTCGACGGCGGCCCCATGCGCCAGCTTCTGAAGCTGATGGAGCCGACCCGGTTCGAGGACATCGCCGCGGTGCTCGCGCTGTACCGGCCGGGCCCGATGGCGGCCAACGCCCATACCAACTACGCCCACCGCAAGAACGGCCGCCAGGACATCGAGCCGATCCACCCCGAGCTCAAGGAAGCGCTGGAGCCGATCCTCGGTACGACCTTCCATCTGCTGGTCTACCAAGAGCAGATCATGGCCATCGCCCGGGAACTGGCCGGCTACACCCTCGGCGGCGCCGACCTGCTGCGCCGCGCCATGGGCAAGAAGAAGAAGGAGATCCTGGACGCGGAGTTCGTCAACTTCCAGTCCGGCATGCGCGACAACAAGTTCTCCGACGGTGCGATCCAGGCGCTGTGGGACGTCATGCTCCCGTTCTCCGGCTACGCCTTCAACAAGTCCCACACCGCCGGTTACGGGCTGGTCGCGTACTGGACCGCCTATCTCAAGGCGAACTATCCGGCCGAGTACATGGCCGCGCTGCTCACCTCGGTCGGTGACGACAAGGACAAGGCGGCGGTCTATCTGGCCGAGTGCCGCAAGATGGGCATCCAGGTTCTGGCCCCCGACGTCAACGACTCCATGCAGGACTTCGTCGCCGTCGGCGAGGACAAGGTCCGCTTCGGTCTGGGCGCCGTCCGCAACGTGGGAGAGAACGTCGTCGAGGGCATCGTCAAGGGCCGTAAGAAGGCCACCTACGGCGACTTCAACGACTTCCTCGACAAGGTGCCGCTGGTCGTCTGCAACAAGCGCGTCGTCGAATCCCTGATCAAGGCCGGGGCGTTCGACTCCCTCGAACATCCCCGCAAGGGCCTGCTGCTGGTGCACGAACAGGCCGTCGACTCCGTCATCGACATCAAGAAGAACGAGGCCCACGGCCAGGACTCGCTGTTCGGCTCCTTCGCGGAGAGCGGCGACGAGGAGAGTTCGTTCTCCATCGCGGTGCCCGACATGGAGTGGGACAAGAAGACCAAGCTCGACTTCGAACGCGAGATGCTCGGCCTGTACGTCTCCGACCATCCCCTGGCCGGCACGGAACGGCTGCTGTCGCGCAACCGCGACACCACCATCGCCGAACTGCTGGAAAGCGGCCGGGAAGACCGCGGTGACGTGCGCGTGTGCGGTCTGATCACCAAGGTGGAGAAGCGGGTCAACAAGGCCGGAAACCTGTGGGCGATCGTCACGGTCGAGGACATGGACGCCGCGATCGAGTGCCTGTTCTTCCCCAAGAACTACGAGCTGTACGCGCCGGAGCTGCGCGGCGACGTCGTGGTGTCGGTGGGCGGTCAGATCAACAACCGCGACGGCGCGATCAGCATCTTCGCCAATGACCTGACCCCGCTCGACATCTCCGGGATCGCCAGCGACAGCGGGCACCCCGTCACGCTGCAACTGCGTGAGGAGCGGCTGAACCAGCACCACGTCGAGGAACTGCGGCACGTGCTGAAGGCGCACCAGGGCAAGGTGCCGGTCAGGATCCATCTGGAGCGCCTGTCGGGCAAGACGGTGCTGTTGTCGCTGCCGGAGTTCTCCGTCAACCCGGAGGCGTCGTTCGCCGCCGACATCAAGACGTTGTTCGGGCCGGAGGCGATCAGCCTGTGACCGAGCCGGGTGGAGCTCGCGGTGAGGCGATGGCGGCGGGCCGTACCTGATGGAGCATTGAGGTTGTTTTGCGGGCGGGGATGCGAGAAATTCCCTGTGTGTCAGAACTCGTCATCCAGGTGGATGATCCCTCGATCGATCCGTTACAGCTGGCCGATCTCACCGATGAGCTCCGGCGGAGCCTGCTCGATCTCGACGTCGACGACGTACGGTTCGCCGAATCCCCGGCGCCTCCGGGAACACGCGGCACGGAGGCGCTGGAGCTGGCGGTCGTCGTCGTGCAGTTCGTGGCGGAGAGCGGCCTGATCGCGAGCGTCATCCAGACGGTCTCAGGCTGGCTCGCGCGCTCGCGGGTCCACCAGGTGGAGATCACCTTGGGCGAGGACAAGCTCGTGCTGTCGAACGCGTCGGCCGATGAGCAGCAGCGGCTCGTGGAGCACTTCATCAAGGCGACGGGCAAGGGCACCGCAGCGGAGGCGTGATCCGTCGTGCGCAAGAAAGCACTGATCATCGCGAACCAGGAGTACGGGGACGAGCGCTTCGGCGACCTTCCCGGTGCCGCCCAGGACGCGAGCCAGCTCGCCGACGTGCTCGCCGAGCGCGCGGTCGGCGAGTTCGTGGTCGAGGTGGTCGCGGAGGGCAGCGCCCGCACGGTCATGAAGCGGATCGCCGCCTTCTTCGGCTCGGCCGCGCGTGGCGACCTCCTGCTCCTGCACATGTCGTGCCACGGCCGTACCCACGACCGCAGCCGCGAGCTGTACTTCGTCGCCGCCGACACCGAGCTCGACGCGCTGGCGGCCACCGGCGTGCCCGCGTCGTTCATCAACGAGCAGGCGGAGCACTGCCGTTCGACGAGCATCGTGCTGCTCCTCGACTGCTGCTACAGCGGCACCTTCGCGCGCGGCATCCGCTCCAGAGGCGAAGGCGTGCCCCGCGTCCCGGTGGACCGGCACTTCGCCGGCAGCGGCATGGCGGTGATCACCGCCTGCTCGGCGCTGCAGTTCGCCTACGAGAACGAGGCGCAGAGCACCGCCCGCGCGGAGCCCTCGATCTTCACCTCGGCGGTCGTGGAGGGTCTGCGCACCGGCAAGGCCGACGTGGACGGCGACGGTTACATCAGCGTGCACGACCTCTACCAGTACGCCAGGGAGCACGTCGTCAACCGGGTGCCCAACCAGACCCCGGAGTTCTCCGTCAACCGGCTCAGCGGCGCGCTCTACCTCGCCAGGAACGTGCAGTCGCTCTACCTCGGCGAGGCCGCCGCGCCGCTGCTCACCCCGGCCCTGTACCGGGCGGTGACACAGGGCGAGGAATGGGAGCGGTTCGGCGCCACGCTGGCCCTGGACCGCATGCTGCGGTCGGGCGAGCAGGCCTCCAGGGTGGCGGCCAGGGAGGCGCTGATTCCGCTGACCAGGGACGCCGACCCAGAGGTCCGCGAGCGGGCCACGTCGATCTGGACGCGTGTCGTCTCGCGGACCCTGCCCATCGCCACCGATCCCCTGACGCGCTTCGAGGGTGAGGCCGACGAGCGGCGCACCTCCCAGCACATCATCGGCATCGACTTCGGCACCACGAACTCCACCGTGGCCGTCGTCGAAGGCGGCGCGCCCCAGGTCATCTCCAACCTGTTCTACTCGACGGTCACCCCGAGCGTGGTGGGCTTCTCCACCAATGGCCAGGTCCTCGTCGGCGACCTGGCCAAACGGCAGGCCACGCTCTATCCCCACCGCACCGTGCAATCCGTCAAGCGCGAGCTCGGCACCGACTGGAGCATCACCATCGGGGAGCACACCTACACGGCCGTCGACATCGCGGCGTACGTGCTGGAACGGCTGCGCCTCGACGCGGAGGCCCACCTCGGCGAGCCGGTGGGAGGGGCGGTCATCACGGTGCCCGCCACGTACGGCCTGGCCGAGAAGGAAGCGCTCCAGGAGGCGGCGTGGATCGCCGGGCTGCGCGCGTTCCGCTTCGTCAACGAGCCCACGGCCGCCGCGGTCGCGTACGGCCTGGGCAGGCAGGGCGACGAGGACATCCTGGTCTTCGATCTGGGCGGCGGCACCCTGGACGTCTCCCTCCTGGCCATCGGGGCGGACACCGACCACGGCTTCGTCCAGGTCCACGCCACCTGCGGATACCGCGACCTGGGCGGCGACGACTGGGACGAGCGGCTGGTAAAGCACCTGGCCGCCACCTTCGCCGACCTCCACGGGGTCGACCTCACCGAGGACCGGGCGGCGGCGCAGAAGCTGCGGGAGGCGGCGGAGCAGGCGAAGATCGAGCTTTCCACGGCGGACCGGACCACGGTCAGCCTGCCGTACATCGCCGCAAAGGACGGCAGGCCGCTCCACCTGGACATCGAGATCAGTCGAGAGGAATTCGAGGCGCTCACGGCGGACCTGATCGAGCGTTGCCGCCAGCCGGTCGAGCAGGCGCTCAGGGACGGTTACCTCACGAGCTCCGACATCGCGCACGTGGTGCTGGTGGGCGGCTCCACCCGGATGCCGGCCGTCGCCAGGCTCGCCAGGGAACTCCTCGGTGGCAAGGACCACGCAGAAGGGGTGGACCCGAGCGCGGCCATCGCCCTGGGCGCCGCCGTACAGGCCGGGATCCTCTCCGGGCAGATCAAGGACGTGCTGCTTCTGGACGTGATCTCCTACTCGGTCGGGGTGGAGACCAAGGGCGGCATCTTCACGAAGCTCATCGAGCGCAACACCACGATCCCGACCAGGCGCTCGGAGATCTTCACCACGGACCGGGACAACCAGCCATCGGTGTTGATCCAGATCTATCAGGGCGAGCGCGAGATCGCCGCCTACAACCGGAAGCTGACCGCCTTCGACCTGACCGGCATCCGCGCGGCCCCCCGTGGCGTGCCCCAGATCGAGCTCACCCTCGACGTGGACACCAACGGCATCATCCACGCCACGGCCCGGGATCTGGGCGTGGGCGTCGAGCGCACGGTCACGGTCTCGCGCAAGGAAACACCGTCGTGCGCCCCCGAGTCCTGGCGCGAGACCATCTCACTGGCCGAGATTCCCGAGCCCGCGACCACCGAGTCGGTACGCCCCGCGGCGGTGCCGCCGCCCACCTATGAGCCCGCCCGGCGCGAATGGCTCGGCGGGCCCGGGGCGCAGCCATAGGGCGCACCCGAGGAGACTGGAGATCATCGTGGCGCGGGTGGCGAGGGCGGAGCGAAATGCCGGATGACGGCCTCCGCGTGCCGTCGGGTGCGCGTGATGATGTGAAGATCCCAGCGCCGGACGGTCTCGGGATCGATGTCACGTTCGATCGCGGTCCACAGCCACTCCATGCTCTGCGCCGGATCCAGGCCACCGCGTCCGGCGCCGAAGAGCGGCAGCGCCATCGATCGCAGGTGCGGCTGGAAACGGGAGCGTTCCTCCTCGGCCAGGCGGAAGATGCTGTGGATCGCGCGCGTCATGGCCGCAGGGGAGAACTCGTAGTCGTTTCCGTCCGCGCGGGGAACCGCCACCGCCGCGTGATAGACGCGCCGGACCCCGGCGCGGCGCAGACGACCCGCCTCTGTCACGGCGACGCTACCGGGAGCCACGGGCAGCCCCAGGCGTCCCCTCTTGTGCAGCCATTGGGTGAGTTCGCGGCGGATGACGTCGTCCACGAGCTCGCCGGTCTCGTCGACCTCGGCGCAGGCCCGCCGTAACGCGGCAGACAGCGAGTTGCGGAAGATCTTGGACGCTTCCAGGTAGACGTTCTCGGAGGAGACGACGATGTCGATCCCGCTGATCAGCTCCACGGGGGTGAAGTCCAGCGTGACGGGGCCCAGCGGGAGCACGGCGGGATGCCGGAGACCGTACGGTGAGAAGTCCGTGGCGCCGGAGGCCAGGCACAGGCGCAGGATCGCCTCGGCCGTCTCCTTGACGATGAGCTGCTCATGGTGTTTCCGGAATCGCTCGACGCTGACCCCGTAGACAGAGGCGGCGCTCTTGCGGCGTTCGCCGATCGGCCAGTCGCGGGTGCCGGGGGCCAGACCGAAGGTGTACTCGGCCGCGCCGGTGAGATTGCCGCCGCCCAGTTCCGCCATCGCGCGGCGGAGGAGTTCCTCCAGGGCCGCCGGGCGGTACGTCTCGGCCGGTGGCCGGCCCTTGGCGTCCTCGCCCGCGATGCCGCAGAGCGCCACCGCGGTGTCGAGGGCCGGCAGCCTCGTGTCGCGAAGGCGCGTGGGGCCCCGTTCCCGTAGCGACCTGAGGTCGGCGATGAGTTCGTGGTGGAGCGGCGGCTGCATGGCTCCAGTGTGGGCGGAATGTGGTTGCGTACGGGCTGAATTCAGGTCAATCGGCCCGTTCCACCGGGGAGGGGGTGTTCAATGTGAAACCCCCGGCGGAATCGCTCCCGGGTGTCCAAAAGCGCTAAATATCGACAGAAGCCGCACATGACCTGAAATCCAGCATGGAGAATCACCGGACAGGAGTGAGACCCCGCCACGGTCCTTGGTGAGCATCCGTAAATTGTTTTGATGAATGCCCGATTGTCGCGCAATAAGCATCATTCCAGCTATCTCCGGAGATGGTGAATTCCGGCGTAGTACGGTCTGTTCGTTCGCATCGGGCAGGGCACAGGAGCGGCCACGATGACAGCAGGTCCAGGGGACGAGTTGACCGCCGAGGAGCTGATCGAAGCGCTCCGGGCCGTGGCGGCCGAGGAGACGAGCTTCGAGCTTTTCGCCGAGCTCGGCTCACTTCTGGCGGCACGATATGCGGCAGATGGCGCCCCTGAGGACCTCGATGAGGCCATCGCGTCCTTGCGCTCGGCCATGGACACGCCTGTCCCACCGGATGTCGAACCCGCGTGGATCGAGATGGAGACCGCCCGGCTCCTGGTCCTGCGCGGAGAGACCGCCCAGAGCCTCGCCGACGTGGAAGCCGCGATCACGTACGCGGGAGGCGCCCTGGCCGTACTGGCGCCGCCCAACGACGATCCCGACCCGGATCTCGCCCTGGCCTGTTACGTCCTCGGCGCCGGTCACCTCCTCCGAGCCTCCTACGCCCCGGCCGGAGCCCGGACCGACTGGCGTCTGGCCGCCGACGCGCTCCAGCGATGCGTCGCCCTCCTGCCTCCCGCCCACTCCAGCCTGGGCGAGGTCACCGCCAGGCTCGGAGCTGCCCTCACCGCCGAGATCCAGCACGAGATGGACGAACTCGACGACTCCGCGAGGGAGGAATGGACCGCGCTGGGCGAGCGGGTCGACACGGCGCTCAGGACGATGGGGACCGTACGGAAGGACATCCGAGACGACGATCCGTACCGGCCGATCGCCCGCTACTGGCATGGCACCCTCCGGACCATCCGTTTCCTCGCGTTCGGCGGCGACACCGAGGACCGCGAGAACGCGCTGACCGACCTCGAGTCGTACGCGGAACACCCCGGCGGCGACGGCCACACCGCGAACATCTGCCACCTCTTCGCCGCGGCCCTTCACCTGTCCGGCTCGGCGCCCGAGACGCTGCGGACCAGCGGGAAGATGCCGCACTTCGATGGCTTCGCCCAGATCTTGGCCACCGGGAACACCGCCTCTCCTGAGGCCGCGCGACTCGCCCTGGATCACCTGGACCGGGTCGTCGAGCCCGATCCCGCCGGCTCGCCGTACGGCAGCATGTCGCTCGCCCTGCGGCTGTCGGCGGAGATCGCGTCGAACGGCCAGGGTCCGGTCGGCGACCGCCTGACGGCGGTGTTCCACGAGCACGGGAACCTTCCGCAGGCCGCGGCGGACGATGACTTCGGCCGGTTGATCGGTTTGCTCGGCGACCTCCAGGCGTTGCGGGCCGGGTCGGCCGAGCTGGGCGAGACGATCGAGTCGTTCAGCCGGTTCATCGACGAACTCGGTGACGCCCACCCCCTGCGCCACGTGTTCAAGGCCGTACTCGGGCAGGTACTCGACGCTTCGGCCGGCAGCGGGAACGCCCCGAGGCCGCCCTCGTGGGAAGAACGCGATGCCGCGTTCCAGCTACTGGAACACATTCTGCGGGCACTCCCCGCCGACCACCCCGATCGCGCCTCCACCCTGGTACGGCTGGCCGGCCTGCTGGTACGCGGACTGGACACCAGGTACAACCTGGAACGCCTGGCCAGAGTGCGGGAACTCCTCCAGGAGGCGACCGAACGTCCCGCGGCCGACCGGGAGAACGAGGCCGTCCAGCACTTCCTGCTCGTGATCGTGGAATCATGCCTGGCCCTCGGCGGATCCGACGGCGCGCCCGGACTGCGCGACACCACCGAAAGGCTCAAGCGGGCCGTGGAGCTGGCTCCTCCGGGCCACCAGATCCACACCCTGAGCCGGGCGCTGCTGCCGTCCATCCTCGCTCAGCGGTTCAGGCTGGAGGGAGATCTGGAACACCTGGACGCGGCCATGTACTACGCCCGCACCATGTCCCGGGCCGGCCGCACCGCCGACGCCCCTGACAGCGAATACCCCGTCCTGATGGACTGGCTCCTCGCCGTCATGCCGCTGATGAGAGATTACGACCACGGCCGGCTGGCCGAGATCACCGCACACCTGCGTGAACAGGTCGACCGGTTGCCTGATGACCGGACGCGCCGCCTGATCGAGCATGATCTGTACACGCTGGACTTCGCGCGGACCATCGCCGGGCATTACCTGGACCCGCGGAACGTCCAGTCCTCACCGGAAGACCTCACGACGATGGTCGGCACCCTCGCGGCCAGGGTCCGGGAGCTGGACAGGAACAGCCCGTACTACCCCCAAGAGGCGGGCATCGCCGGACACGCGAAGATCGGCCTGGCCTTCCTCCGCCGCGACGTGCGGATGCTCGACGAGGGACTCGCCACGGTGAGCGAGGCCTACCGGGCCGCCTCCGACCTGGGCGACGCCCGGCTGTGGTTGCTGAGCATGATCGGCGGAGCCCTGGTGATGCGGTACGAGCTCACTCATGATCGCGCCGACCTGAGCAACGCCATCGAGAAGATGGAGGAGGTACGGCGCGCGACCGAGGGCGAGGCGCCCAACCACCTGATGGCACTGAACCTGAACAGCCTGGCCGGCGCCTACCACCTGCGCGCCGACGAGCGCCTGCGCGACCAGGACCGCATGGGCCGGACGGGCCTCGCCTCCCTGCGCGCCCGTGCCTGGAGCGTGATGCTCCAGACCAGTACGGAGCGCGCCTTCGACGCCGCCGTGGCCGGCGGAGGCGAGGCCGCGGAGGTGGCGCTCTGGTGCGCCGCCTCCGGGCTCACCGAGACGGCGATCGAGGCTCTCGAATCGGGCAGGGCCCTGGTGCTGCACGCCGCGACCACGGCTACCGGAATCCCCGAGCTCCTGGGCGCGGACCATCCCGACCTGGTCGCCGAGTGGGAGGCGGCCTCGTCCCGGGAGGACGACGCACCCTGGCAGCCGCGCGCGGACGTACCCGACGAACTCACGGGTACGCCGCAGCGCCACGCCCAGTTCATGGAGAACCTGCCGGAGATCCACGTGCCCAGCGCCCTGCGGCAGCGCGTCATGGCGGCGATCGAGGGGACGGACGCCGAGCGCCGGCTGTTCAACCCCGCGACCGTCGCCGAGATCGCCGGGGCGCTGCGCGGGTCCGGTGCGGCGGCGCTGGTCTACCTGGTCTCCCACCCCGGCTGGCGCGGCGGGGTCGCCCTCGTGGTCGGCCCTGACGAGCGAGTACACCGGGTGGATCTGCCCCGGCTGAGCGGCGGGCAGGGCAGCAAGGTGGCCGCCTTCGTCCAGGCCCAGCGTGAACGCGCGGACCAGGACGAGAGCAGCAGGACCGCATGGGGGCAAGCGCTGGGCGAGCTGTGCGACTGGGCCTGGAGCGCGGCCATGGAACCCCTCCTGGAGTCCCTCGCCGGCCACTCACCGGACCCCTCCAGGACCAATCGCCTGATCCTGGTCCCGGTGGGTGAGCTGGGGGCCGTTCCCTGGCACGCCGCCCGCCGTACCGTCGGAAAAGGCGGAAAACGGTACGCCTGCCAGGACGCCGTGATCTCCTACGCGGCCTCGGCCCGCCAGTTCGTCGACGCCAGGCGGCGCGAGCCCCGCCCCTGGGCGGAGGAGCCCGCGCTGGTGAACGTCCGGGACAGCAACCTGTACTGGACCTCGAAGGAGATCGAGCAGATCCACGAACACCACTACCCGCGGGCCCGCCTGCTGGGCGGCCGCACCCGCGGGGCGAACGCTCCCCCCTTCCGCCGCGCCACCGGCCAGAACGTCCTCGCCCTGCTGCCCGGCCCGGAATCGGGCGGCGCGACGCTGCTGCACCTGGGCTGTCACGCCAGCCCGCGGCCCCGGCCGGTCGACTCCCACCTCACGCTGGCCCTCCTCGAGAGCCTCGGGATGACGGACATCCTGCGCCAGGGACTGGCCGGGACCGGCGAGGTTCCCGGCGGGCTGGTCGTGCTGGCCGCCTGCGGCAGCGACCTGACGAGCAGCCACCACGACGAGGCGCTGACGCTGGCGACGGCCTTCGTCGCCGGCGGGGCGGTGGGAGCGGTCGGCGCCCGATGGCCCGTGGACGACTTTCCCACCGCGGTGCTCATGAGCATGTTCCACCACTACCTGAACTCCGGATACGACGACCCGGCGGTCGCGCTGCGCGCGGCGCAGCTGTGGATGATCGACCCGCGCCGCCGCGTTCCCGCCCGGCTGGCCGCCGACGTGATCGCGCGCCTGGCGGAGACGCCGCTCCACGAGCCCGAGTCCTGGGCCGCCTTCACCTATCAAGGCCGATGAGGAGACCGTTGACAGCATTTGGGATCGACCTCGGCACCACGAACTCCTGCATCGCGTACGTCGACGAATCCGGCGAGACGGTGATCGTCCCCAGCGCGATCGGGGACACGACCACGCCCTCGGTCGTCTACTTCGACCGCCGGGAGAAGGTCATGGTCGGCCAGGCCGCCAAGAACTCCGCGCAACTGGCCCCGGACCTGTCGGTCGAGCACGTCAAGCGCCAGATGGGGCAGGAGGGGGTCGAATACACCTTTCACGGCGTCCGCTACACCCCTGAGTCGATCTCCGCGCTGATACTCAAGGAGCTCACCTCCGCCGCCCAGCGCCACCTGACCAAGCCGGTCGGCGATGTGGTGATCACCATCCCGGCGCACTTCGGAGTGGCCGAGCGCGAAGCCACCCGCCGGGCGGGCGAGATCGCCGGGCTCAACGTGCTGGACCTGCTGGAGGAGCCGGTCGCCGCCGCCCTCTCCTACCGCGGGCGCGCACCGGTCCGGGGCACCCGTCATCTGCTCGTCTACGACCTCGGCGGCGGCACGTTCGACACCGCCGTCGTACGGCTGGACGGCGACCACGTCGAGGTGATCTGCAAAGGGGGCGACCCCGGCCTCGGCGGCGCAGACTGGGACAGCAGGATCCGGGAGTTCCTGGTCGACGCCTTCACCGAGCAGTACCCGCGGCTGGATCCCACCGCCGACCCCGTGTTCAGGCAGGAGGTGTGGATCTGGGCGGAGCAGTTCAAGGAGCAGCTGAGCAGTACTCGCGCCCGGCGCAGGAACTTCGTCTTCGGCCGGGCCACGGCCCGCGTGGAGCTGAGCCGGGAACGGCTGGAGGAGCTCACGGCCGACCTGCTGGAGCGCACCTTCACCGGCACCGAGGAAACCATCGCCGTGGCGCGAGACAGGGGCGTACCGGAGCTGGACGAGATCGTCCTGGTGGGCGGCATGACCCGGATGCCGGCGATCCGGGCCCGCCTGGAGAAGCTCCTCGGCAAACCGCCCAGACGGCACGAACCCGACCTCGCGGTGGTGCGGGGAGCGGCGATGTTCGCCAGGCTCGGACAGACGGAACAACGCCCCGGCCGGCTGCCCGGCAGTACCCCGCAGACGGAGAAGCTCCGCTCCCAGCAGGTGACGACCGTCCTGCCGCGCGGCGTCGGGGTCAAGGTCCCGGACATCAACGATCCGCGCATGCGCACCAACCCGCTGCAGGCGCGCCAGTACGTGGTGCACCTGATCCCGGCCGGCACCCCGCTGCCCGCCGACTCCGGCCCGGTGACCTTCCAGACATGGGGGGAGAACCAGCCGGGCGTCGAGATCGAGATCTGGGAACAGACCTCGCGGGAGACCTCGGAGGAACTCGCCGACAACGCGCTGGTCGGCCGCGGCAAGTTGCTCAACCTGCACAAACTCCCGCAGGGGTCGCCGATCGAGGTCACTCTCTTCGTGAACGAGCGCGGACTGCTCACGGTGCGGGCCGTGGAGCCGGCATCGGGCCGGCAGGTCACGTTCGAGCTGCGCGTGGGCGGGATGAACCAGAACGACGTCGACCGGGCCAGGCAGTCGGTCGCGCGGCATGACACCGGTTCGTGACCGGAGGGGAGGCGAGCCATGGGACTGCGGAGCGCGCTGACGGTGCTGGCCGAGCAGTGGGAGGAGATCCGCGGCCGGCTGCCGGCCGCGGAGTTCGCGGAGATCTCGGACCTGGTCGACGAGTTCACCAGGGAGGGCGACCAGGAGGTCTCCGAGGAGATAGTCGAGGAGATAGCGGATCTGCTCCGGGTCCGGCTGCCGCACGACCATCCGTTCCTGGTGGCGCTGACCGACCGGTCCGAACGGCTGGCACCCGACCCGGAGCGGCGCGCGGAGAACCTGGCGGAGTGGCTCCGGCTGTCCGAGCCCTTACGGGTCCGGCTCGGGCGGCAGGGGCCGACCGCCGCTGAGGTGGAGCGCGGGATCATGGCCAGGATGCGGGCGGTGCCGGCGCTGCGCGCGGACGAGCTGATCGCCAACGGGCAGGATCCGGCCGATCCCGGCCTGATCCGGCTGACGACGGCCGACGGCACGCCCAGCTGGCCGGCCTTCCAGTTCGCCGAGGACGGTTCCTCCCTGCCGATCGTACGCTCGATCAACCAGGTGCTGGAGGCCGCCGGCGACCCGCTCGGCGCGGCCGACTGGTGGCTCGGCGACAACGGCAGACTCGGCGACGCGCCGGTCCGGCTGCTCGGGAGAATCCCCGACGGGCAGCTGATCGCCGCGGCGCGCAACGAGAAGCCGGAGGTGTGAGATGCCCTTCGGTGCACCTCCGGCCTCCTTCCGCGCGACCCCGAAGCTGCGTGAACTGCCCGCCGGCAGCCGGCTGTGGCGGGTGCACGACCGGACGTACAAGGCGACGTCCTTCAATCCCGAGCAGGCCGACGCCAACTTCTACGGCGGCCGGTTCGACGGCACCGACCGGGACCCCTACCCGTACTTCTACGCCGGTCTCGAAGCGGCCACCGCACTGCTGGAGACGCTGCTGCGCGACGTGCCCTTCAACGACCGGGGCAAGCGGGTGATCAGGCGCCGTGACGTGGCCGGCCGGCGCGCGAGTGTCGTGGAGACCACGCGGGTGCTGACCCTGGTGGACCTGTGCTCGGGGGAGGCCCTGGCGGCGGTGGCCCAGGACACCTGGCTCGTCCAGACCGTCAGCGCCGAGTACCACGCCACCCGTCGCTGGGCGAGCTGGATCAGGAAGCAGGCGACGGCGGCGCACGGCCTCATCTGGCCGTCCAAACGGGAGGGCTCCAGCCCGGCGCTCGTCCTGTTCGGGGACCGCTGCCCGGACGGTTGCCTCGCCACCGATCCGGCGGCGGGACGTGATCTCGACGATCTGGAAGGAGCCATATGGATCAACCATCACCTGGGCCCGTACGAGGCGATGATCGCCAGGCCGCCCAGGAAGCGGCGGAACCCGACGTGACGGAGGGTCCCACGATCGCGACGGTCCTGGAGGAACTGGGCAGGCTGCAGCGAGCCTTCGAGGCCAAGATCCGATACGACAGCGGACGGGAGCGCGTCATCGAGACGATGAGCGCGGAACTCGAGAAGCACCGCGCGGGCTTCCAGCAAGCACTGCTGCGTCCCGTGCTGCTCGATCTCGTCTCGCTGCACGACGACCTGACCCGGGCCGTCGAGGACGGCGGCGCCCCCGCAGAAACGACCGGCGGTCTCGCGTACGTCCGCGACACCGTCGAGCAGATCCTGGCAAGGAACGACGTGCACCGGTTCGCCGTCGAGGGCGACTCCGTTGACCGTACCCGCCAGAAGGTCGTGAGCACGCTCGCCACCCCGGACCCCGCGTTGGGCCGCCAGGTCGCCCTGCGGCTCAGGGCGGGGTTCACGTGGGGTGAGAAGGTCCTCCGCCCCGAATGGGTGACCGCCTACCGCCATGTGGCGGCAGATTCCGTGGAAGAAGTCGAAGAAGGAGCTCCCCGTTGAGCGACAACCGGGTTTATGGCATCGACCTGGGAACGACCTACACGTGCATCGCGCACGTTGACGAGGCCAGCGGCAAACCGACCGTCGTGTCGAACTTCGAAGGCGAGTCCATCACTCCCTCCGTCGTGCTGTTCGAGGACGCGGAGACCCGGGTCGTGGGACGGGAGGCCAAGAACGCGGCCGTCCTGGAGCCGGGCAACGTCGTCGAGATGATCAAGCGGGAGATGGGCACGCCGTGGCGCCGGGAGTTCCACGGCAAGGAGGTCTCCCCGGAGGAGATCTCCTCCTTCATCGTGCGCAAGGTCGTCGACGACGCCGCGCAGCTCGGCGGCACGCGGCCGCGGCAGGTGGTCATCACCTGCCCGGCCTACTTCGACTCCACGCAGCGCGAGGCCACCGCGAACGCGGGGAAGATCGCCGGCCTGGAGGTGCTGGAGGTGCTCAACGAGCCGACGGCCGCCGCGATCACGTACGGCGTGCAGGACAAGGGCGACCAGACCGTGCTCGTCTACGACCTCGGCGGCGGCACCTTCGACATCACCGTCATCGAGATCAAGGGCAACGTCATCCGGGTGGTCGCCACGGGCGGCAACGACCAGCTCGGCGGCCGGGACTGGGACGAGGAGATCGTCAAGTACTGTGCCGACCAGTGGCGGGCCGAGCACCCGGGCGCGGAGAGCGACATCCTGGACTCACCCGACTCGCTGCAGGACCTGTGGGGGCGGGCCGAGAGCGGCAAGCGCTCCCTCAGCAATCTCCCGCAGACCAGGATCCCGGTGAGTCACGACGGCAAGCAGGCCGCGGTGACGCTGCAGAGGGAGAAGTTCGAGGAGCTCACGGCGCACCTGCTGGAGAACACCGTCACCTTCACCAAGGCGGTGCTGGAGGACGCCGGACGGCGCGGGCACCAGACGGTCGACCGCCTGCTCCTGGTCGGCGGCTCGACCAAGATGCCGCAGGTCAAGGCCCGCCTGGAGAAGGACTTCGGGTTCGAGATCGAGTCCTTCGAGCCGGACTTCGCGGTGGCCAAGGGCGCCGCGATCTACGGACAGAAGCTGGCGATCAGCGAGCGCATCCGGCACGAGATCGCGCAGCAGACCGACCAGAAGCCCGAGGAGGTCGACATCGCGGCCACGCCGCAGGACGTGCGCGAGGCGGCGGAGGAGGCCGTGGCCGACACGATGAACCTGCGGCTCGGCACGGTGCGGAAGTTCAGCACGATGAAGGTGACGAACGTCGCCAGCCACAGCTTCGGCGTGCTCGCCTACACCGATGACGACACCGAGGTCATCTCCAACCTCGTGCTGGCCCAGCAGGCCCTGCCGGCCGAGGTCACGAGGGTGTTCGGCACCCGCGACGACAACGCGTCGCTGATCGAGATCAAGATCTTCGAGAACACGGCCGACGAGCGGATCGTCACGGACTTCGGCATGGGCGAGGAAGTGGGCGACGCGACGCTGGAGATGCGGTCCGGGCTTCCGGCCGGCTCGCCCATCGAGATCACCTTCCAGCTCAACCTCCAGGGACGCCTGCACATCACCGGCAAGGACCTGGCCGAGGGCGGCAAGACCGTGACCGCCGTCATCGAGACGGACCGCGTGCTCTCCCTCGAAGAGGTGGAGGAGGCCATCGAGCGCTCGCGCGGCATTCGCGTCGTCGGATAGCGAACCCAGGAAGGCACGGACAACGTGGACACAGCCGTCGGCATCGACCTCGGGACCACCTACTCGGCGGTGGCCTGGGTCAACCGGGAGGGCGACCCGGAGATCATCCCCAACGCCCAGGGGGAGCCGCTGACCGCGTCGGTGGTCACGCTCGACGCCGGCGGCCGTCCCGTGGTGGGGGCGGAGGCCAAGGCGGATCAGGCGGGCGGCAAGGCGGAGGTCGCCCACCTGTTCAAGCGGTTCATGGGCAACCCGGTGTTCCGGCTGGCGCTCGGCGACCGCGAATGGTCGCCGGCGGAGCTGTCGGCGCTGGTCCTGGCGCACCTGAAGGCCCAGGCCGAGGCGGCGCTGGGGGTGCCGGTCACGCACGCGGTGGTGACCGTGCCGGAGTACTTCACCCACCCGGAACGCGCGGCGACGCTGGAGGCCGGCCGGCGCGCGGGGCTGGAGGTGCTGCGGCTGATGAGCGAGCCGACCGCGGCCGCCCTCGCCTACGGGCTGCGGCCGGGGCCGGACACGCGGCGCCTGCTGGTGTACGACCTCGGGGGCGGCACCTTCGACATCTCGCTGGTGGAGGTGGGCCCGGACGAGATCACCGTCATCGCCGCCGAGGGCGACCACGAACTCGGCGGCCGGGACTGGGACGACCGGCTGACCGGCGAGATGCTGAGCGGCCTGTCCCCGGAAGACGCCGAACTGCTCGCGGCGCATCCCGGCGTCCTGCTGGTCGAGGCGGAACGGCTGAAGCAGACGCTGTCGGCGCGCCGGGCGGCGGAGGCGCGTCTCACGCTGGGCGGCCGCACGATCAAGGCGGCGGTGACCAGGCAGGCGTTCGAGGCGGCCTGCGCCGACCTGCTGGAGCAGACCGGGCAGCTCACCGCCAAGCTGCTGGAGGAGACCGGGCTCACCTGGGCGGACATCCACGGGGTGCTCCCGGTCGGCGGCTCCACCAGGATGCCGATGGTCGCCCGGTGGATCGAGCACATGTCCGGCCGGCCGCCGATGGGCGGAATCCATGCCGACCACGCCGTGGCGCTCGGAGCCGCCGCCCAGGCGGCGATCCTCCTGGAAGCCGAAGCGGCCGAGGGACCGTTGCGTCTGCCCGGCTCGGACCCGGGCGAGGCCAGGCCCATCCTCCGGCTGGACGCGCCGCGCCAGATCAAGAACGTCGTCGCGCACAGCCTCGGCATGATCGCCGAGGACGCCGCGGGGGAGAGGTACGTCAACAGCGTCCTGCTCCCGCGCAACCAGCGCATTCCCTCGAACGCGACCCGTCCCTACCAGTTCCGGCTCAAGGGCGACGGCGGGGACACGATGGAGGTCTTCCTCACCCAGGGCGAGACCGACGACGTCCAGGACTGCGTCTATCTCGGCCGGTACGTCGTCACCGGATTCCCCGCCGCCCTGGGCCCGCGGGACGCCGTGATCGACGTCTCCTACGCCTACGACGACAGCGCCCTGGTCCAGGTGACCGCGGCGGAGCGGGTGACGGGCGCCCCCCTGGTCGTCAGCGTTGAGGAGTTGCCGGCCGACGTTCCCGAGCGCTTCCTCCAGCCGCCCCAGCGCGGCGGCTCACGTGAGGCGATGACGGTCTACCTGGCCTTCGACCTGTCGGGCAGCATGTCCGGCAGCCCACTGGCCGGGGCGCAGCAGGCCGCCAGGGCGTTCGTGAGCCAGCTTGACCTGACCACGGTCGCGGTCGGCCTCATCGGCTTCTCCGACCGGGTCGACGTCTCCCTGCCCGCGACCAACAACGCCGCGGACATCGAACGCGCCATCCGCCGCCTCACCGTCGGCAGCACCGGGTACGGCAACGCCACGCATCCCTTCGACGACATCCGCCGGCTGCTGGCCGACACCCGGCACCGGAGGTTCAGCGTCGTGCTCGCCGACGGAGTCTGGGATGAGCAGGGCCACGCGAAGAGCCGGGCCCGGCGGTGTCACAAAGCCGGAATCGAGATCATCGCCGTCGGTTTCGGCAGCGCCGACCAGGCGTTCCTGCGCGCCATCGCGTCCTCCACCGAGCAGGCGCTGTTCACCCAGCTCGGTTCGCTGAGCCAGGTCTTCGGCACGATCGCCCGGGAGATCACCGAAGGAGGCAGGCGTTGACGGAGGACCGCCCGAACTTCTTCATCCTGCTGGGGCTCGACCCGGACGCAGCGTGGGACGAGCAGGCCTATCAGCGTGCGCTGGCCCAGGCGCGCAACCAGTGGTCGATGGCTGTCACGGGGCCGCGGGGCCCCTCGGCCATCGCGGCCAAGCGCAACCAGCAGCTCTACGCCACCGGGGTCATCCAGGAGGTCATGGAGGACGAGACCAAGCGCGCCGAAGAGAAAGAGCGGGCCAGCGGGAGCAAGAAGGCCGCGCTGGCGGCCAAGGGCAAGGAGTTCCAGGCCAGGCTCCGGCTTCTCGCCAAGCGCGGTCACCTGCTGCCGCCGGAGGTGGAGTCGCTCCGCCGGGAGTTCGCCGACGTCCTGGCCGCGGACCGGGAACTGGCCGGCCGGCTGGACGCCACACCGGTCGGGCCGGTCCAGGACGATCTCTCCGCCGCCCGGCTGGACGCCTCCACCGTGGCCCGGCTGCGCGACATGCTCGACGGCGCGCGGCTCCACTCGCTCTACGACGCGCTCAAGACGGTGGCTCCGACGGTCACCCCCCACAGCCCCAGGAAGCTGCTGCTCGAAGCCGCCGACGAGCTCTACCGCAAGGAACACAGGCGCAAGAACAAATCCGATCCGGCGATCAAGGCGCGGGAACTGCTCAGCGGCCTGGCCAAGACCCTCTTCGCCACCGACGAGCAGCGCGAACGCCACGACACGTCGATGCGGCTGACCACGCTCGACGAGCTGATCGCGTGGGTGGTCAAGGTACTCGCCGCGGCGAAGGCGATCAGCAGCGAGCAGGTCCTGGCCTTCCTGGAGGAGGCCAGACGCCGGGGCATCGACGACCTGGATCTCGCGCTGCGGCACCTCAGGGAGACGTTCCAGCAGCGCGGCTGGGCACTCGAACTTCCGGCTGCCGAGGCCGAGAAGACGCTGCGCCACCAGGTGCAGTGCCCCCGGTGCACCATGCTCAACGGACCCCTGGCCGAGGTCTGCGTGATGTGCGCGTTCGGGCTGCGCGAACCCTGCCCGGCGTGCGGCGCCGTCGATCCCCGGTACGGCGGCTGCGGCTGCGGCTTCCCGATCGGGCAGCGCGACACCGTGCGGGATCTCATCACCCAGGCCGTCGAGGCGCTGGAGGCCGGCCGGATGCCGATCGCGGAGAGCCTGCTGGATCGGGCGGAGGGCATCTGGCGGCTCCCGCCCGGACGCACCGACCCGGTCTCGGCCACGCTCGAGAACGCGCGGTCGCGCTGGAAGAGCGCGGCCGAGCGCGTCGATCAGATCCGGGCCACGATCGCCGACCTGATGAGCGCCAGGAAGCACATCCAGGCGGCCGACCTGCTGCGGACGGCGCCGCCCGGTTTCCCCGAGTCCGAGGCGCTGCTCGAACGGGCGGAGGCGATGATCGGACAGGCGCGGGAACTCTATGACCGGTCCCGGCAGCCCCGCACCTCCACGACCCGGCGGGTCGAGCTCCTCACCGAGGCGCTCCAAAGGTGCGCGGATCTGGAGGTCGCCAGGGCCGAGCTCGAACGCATCCCGCCGGAGCGGCCCCGCGGCGTGCGCGCCACCGTCCCGGACCCGGCCGCCGGTGTGCTGGTCAGCTGGTCGGGCAGCGCGGACCCCGGTGTCTCCTATGTCGTGGTACGGCGGACCGGCCCGGACGCGCCGGAGTCCGCCGAGAGCCGGCCCGGCCAGCGGCGCCTGGGCGAGACCACCGACTCGTCCTGGCACGACGGCACGGCCGGCGAGGTCGCGGGGGTGCCGCTGACCTACGCGGTGATCGCCGCGCGGGCCGGCACACATTCCGCGCCCGGAGTGGCCGAGCCCGTCGTGGTCCTGCCCGACCCGGACCTGCAGTGCCAGGGCGGCCACGGTCAGGTGAAACTCACCTGGACGCTGCCGGAGCGCGCGGAACGGGTCGAGATCTCCCGGCGGGTGGTGGGCGGTTCCGGGGCGCCGGTGGAGCTGCCGGTCACGCAGGAGCCGCACCTGGTCGACCGGGACGTCGTCAACGGGGTGCGCTACCAGTACACGGCGCGCGCGTCGTACTCCGTCCCCGGAATGGGTACGCGCTGGTCGGCCGGTCAGGTTCAGCAGGCCATGCCGTACGAGCCGCTGTCCCCGCCCGGTCCGCTGGTCCTGACCAGCTCCAGCGCGCAGTACAACCTGTACAGGCTGAAGGTGGAGATCCGCTATCCGCCTCCGGAGCGGGGCGAGGTCTGGATCGTCCGTCAGGACGGCTCCGGATCGCTGCGCGAGGGCGACCAGGGGCGGGAAGGCGTACTGAAGGTGGACGGGGACGTGCGGACCGATCCCTCACCGGTGCGCGACATCCTCTTCGACACCGGATGCTTTTCCTACGTGCCGGTCCTGCGGGCGAACGGCATGCTGTACGTCGGCGGGCCGCGGCGCTTCGCCGTTCACGAAGAGGTGTCCGAGCTGCAGGGGGAGTTCGAGGACGGGACCCTCCGCCTCGCCTGGACCTGGGCGCCCGGCGGAACGCGGGCGCTGGTCGGCCACCATCCCACCGCCGAACTGCTCGACCCGACCACCGCCGCGCGCCCGCTGTCGGTGACCAGGGAACCGGGGGAGGAGGTGGGCGGCTGCTCGGTCACCGTACGGCCGGACGACACCGCTGCCCACGTCGTCGTCGCCGTCGTCGTCGAGCGGGACGGGACGGACTTCGTGACCGCGGGCGTGCGCCGCCACCTCGTCAGGCCGCCCGTCCGCGTCGGGTACCAGGTGCAAGGGGCGGATGCCCGGCGGCCGCAACTGATGCTGAGGACCGACGGCCAGGTCAGGCTCCCCGCCCTCGCCCTGTACGGCCGGCGGGAGCGGCCACCGCGAACCCGCGAGGACGGCATCCGGTGCGCCCTCGTCGATCCGATCACCGTCAACGGCACGCGGACGGTGGAGTTGCCGCGGTTCACCGATCGACGGCTCCGGTACCGCCTGTTCACCGCCTCGTCCGGCGAGGCGTCCGCCGTGGAACTCGTGCCGCTGTGATCACTTCTTGAGCAGGTAGATGTCCAGGACCAGGGTGCTGACCGCCCGGTGGCTCAGAAAGGGCCGGAACACGGCGCCCTGGAACACGTAACCGGACTTGCCGAGGTCCTTGAGCACCGCGTTCGCCTTCCTGGCGATGTTCAGGGCGCGGCCGGGGTCCGTGTCTCCCGCGCCGCCGAAGGCCAGCACCAGGCCGGCCCGCCGGCCGTGCAGCTTCTCGACCTCGCGGACCTTCCGCCGTATCCCCGCCTCGGCCTTCTCGTCGCCGGCCAGCAGCCCCGCCCAGTCGACCTTCATCGTCACCTCGACCGGTCGCTGTTCGAGCCCCGGCTCGGGCGTCCGGCTCGGCGTGGGTGCGGGCGTGGGCGTGGGGGGCGGCTCGGGCGGCTCCGGCACGCCCACCGTCGTCGCCACCAGGAACGCCATCGCCAGCGCCACCATGAGATCGGCGAACAGCCAGCCGATGGTGCCGAACACGAGGTTCCCCGGCTCTCTCCGGCCGCGACGGCTTCCGGTCCCCCGGCGGACGCGGGTCATCAACGACCGCCGAACAGCCGTGACCAGAAGCCGCGGCCGGACACCCCGGCGCCGGCGCTGATCGCCTTGGCCGCCTTCTCCACCGACGCGGCGGCGCGGGCGAGGTCAGCGGCGGTGCTCCCCATGGCTCGTGTCGCGGCTTCGAGCGATCCGGTGGTCGCGGACAGGTTGCGTTCGGTGGCGGCCAGGCTCCGGCCGGCCTTCACGACGTTCTGCGTGAGCGTCTCGATCTCGCGCTTCAGATCGCCGGTGACCAGCGTGGCGACCTCGTTCAACGAGGTGGCCGCGGAGGTGATGCTCGCCGAGTGGGTCGCGATGCGCCCGGAGAATTCCGACTGTGAGGCGCCGATCGTCGCCAGCTTCTCGTCGATGGACCGGGCGATCGTGGTGTACGCGCCGACGCTACTGGCCAGCCCGGCCGCCGCGCCCGCCAGATCGCTCGCGGCCCCGGCCACCGCGGCGGCACTGGTGCTGTAGGTCTTCTGGTCGCGCCGGTAGTCGGCCAGCGACTGCGCGAACCCCTCGAACAGCGGCTTCATCTGCTGCTCGACCAGTTGCCGGTTGGCCTCGCCCGCCTGCTGCAGGACGCGGGTGGCCTCCTGGCCCACGAGGGTGGTGGTCTGCTCGGCCTTCCTCTGCAGGGCGAGCATCACCTCCCGGGTCTCCTCGCCGACGCCCTTCAGCAGTTCCTCGCCGCGTAGCTGCAACTGGGTCAGCTGCTCGCTCGCCGATTGGGTGATCTCGGCGTTCTTCCTGGCGACCAGTTCGGTGTCGCGGACCGCCGCTTTGATCATCTGCTGGGTTTCGGAAAGGATCAGGCTCGCCGCCTCTGCCCATTCCTTGGCGTTGTCGGGGGCCCGTACGCCGTTGCTCTCGACCGCCCGGTCGAGGGCGTGTAACGCTTTGTCCGCCTGTAGGCCGACATCGGCGATCGTCCTATTCGCGGCACTTTCCGCACTGCGCGCCCAAATGGTAAGTGTCAATACAGCCAAAAGCAGGACAAATGCCGCCATTGCCGTTTCTGCGAAGGTCGGGATAGACAAATCGCCGAAACGGCCCTGCCATAACACCAGGAAAGGTTGTGTCACCAGGTCCGTTTTCGTGGTGACCTGTTGGTAATAGGCCCAGCTGGCCACCGCCAGCGCCAACCACGTGAGCATCAGGGGCAGTACCGCGCTGGCGTTCCGCCAGCCGATGATGCGCCCGACCCGGGCGTGCTGCCTCTCGGCGAGATCGTCCAGCGGAATGCCGGCGGCGATGAACCGCTTGAGCGCGTCGAAATCCCGCCGCCCGGCCGCGGCGTCGGCGATCTTCAGCTGTTCGGCGTCAGCGGGCGCGCGATGCTTCTGCAACGTGCCGTACAGCTCCCGCAGCTCTCGCGCCGCTGCCTCTCCATCGGGTTCCAAGGCCGCGACAAGCGCGAAAGTGTGAATCTGCGGCTTCGCACCCATAAATCCCCCAAAAGAGGTATCTCGGCTAGCTCTTCTACTCTAGTGATAACTGCCGAGCATCGTGTATGGGAATGGCGGGAAAGTATCCCTGATTTCCGCTATTGGGCAGCCTGGTGGCCAGATGGGTAAGCGTCCGTTCCCGTTCGCCGGGCAAAGGGCGGCGCGCCATTTTCGGGCATCGTGAAACGGGTATTTCTGAACGTGCTACGCGCGGACGTTGTCGAGTTCTCCGGCGGGGAAGGCCAGGGCCATGGCGATCGCCGGCCACTGCTCCAGTGTGCGCTCGACCACGGGGTCGGTGGTGCGCAGGAAGGCGAGGTGCTGGATGGCGTGGGCGGCCACGTTCGCGTTCTCGATCTGGTCCGGGCTCGGGGCGGCGGGGGCGGAGCCTCGGGCTATGGTCAGGTCGTTCAGCGGGGTGCGGGTGCTTTCCGGTTCGGGGTCGGGGCATACCGCGTAGGTGAGGACGATCTGGTCCAGCTCCGGCAGGTGGCGCCAGCTGGTCGAGTGCACGACGTGGGCGGGGTCGTCGGCCCGGACGCCGCTGATCCGCCGGGCGGTCTCGTCGGGCGCCTCGCCGGGCAACGGCGTGGCGGCGGCTCGCCGGTACGACCACGCACCCTGCTGGTCGGCCAGCAGCATCAGCACCTCAACCGAGACAGTCACGTTGCTCCCCGTCGTCCGACCATCTGCGACAAGTATGCAGGAGCGTCCATACAGCAGGTGTGGACTTGCTGCAGGGGCTCGCCCGTGCGTCGCTGGAAGTGCGGCACATGAGGAGGGACGCGATGCACGGAGTATTGCTGCTGATGGGCTCGGGTGAGACCAGCCCGACCATGGTCGAGGTCCATCGCGCCGCGATCGGGGAACTGGGGCCCAAGCCCCGGGCTGTGCTGCTCGACACGCCCTATGCCTTCCAGGAGAACGCCGCGGAGATCTCCGCGCGGGCCTGCCAGTACTTCGCCCGGAGCGTCGGCCTGGACGTCGAGGTCAACGGTGTCGTCGCGGGCGCGGACTGGGTGTTCTGCGGTCCGGGGAGCCCGACGTACGCGCTGGACCGGTGGGCGGGTGGCTCGGCGATGGCGGACCTGGTCGCGCGGGTGCGGGCCCGGAGGGGGGTCACGGTGTTCGCCTCCGCCGCCGCGTGCACGGCCGGGGTGGCGACCGTTCCGGTGTATGAGATCTACAAGGTGGGAGCGGAGCCATACTGGCGGGAAGGGCTTGATCTTCTGGGGCCCGTCGCGCTGAACGCCGTCGTCATCCCGCACTATGACAACGCCGAGGGCGGCACGCACGACACGCGCTTCTGTTATCTGGGGGAGCGGCGGTTGTCGCGGATGGAGCGCGAGCTTCCCGCCGGGACGGGGATCTTGGGGATCGACGAGCATACGGCGCTGGTCGTCGATCTCGTGGATGAGCGGGTACGCGTGGCCGGCCGGGGCGGGGTCACGGTGCGGACCAGGGGCGGGCAGAGCGTGCTGCCGGCCGGCGCGACGGCCACGCTGGCCGAGCTGCGGGAACTGCTGCGCGGGGAGGGACGGTTCGCCGGGCCGGCGGTTCCGGAGGCGGTCGCCGCTCAGCGGACTCTGGGGGAGATCGTCGAGGCGTGCGAGGAGTCGTTCGCCGCGGCCCTGGGCGCGGACGACGTCTCGGCGGCGACCCGGACGGTGTTGCGCCTGGAGGAGGACATCGCCGGCTGGTCGGCCGACACCGAACAGGACGACGGCGGGCCGCTGCAGGCCAGGGACGTGCTGCGGCGGCTGATCGCCTCGCTCGCCGCGCACACCGGTCAGCAGGTGGTGGCGAGGATCGTGCCGCCGCTGCTGGCCGTACGGGAGAAGTTCCGGTGTGAGGGCGCCTTCGAGGTCGCCGACGCGGTGCGCGGTGCGCTCGCCGAGGGTGGGGTACGCGTGGAGGACACCGCCGACGGCCCCCGCTGGAGCCTGCTTCCATAGGAAGATGCCGAGAACTCAAGCCGCCACTTCGGGGAAAAGAGGGTGACGACACCGAGGAACGGAGCGCAGGCTTGGCAGCCGATGTGAGCCTGGCGGACGCGGAGCTGATCCAGCGGTCCAGGCGCGACCCCGCCGCCTTCGCGGCCCTGTTCGACCGGCACGCACCCGCCTTACACCGCTATGTGACGCGGCGGCTGGGTGACTCGCTGGCCGACGACGTGGTCGCGGAGACGTTCCTGACCGCCTTCCGGCGTCGCGCCCGCTACGACGTCAGTCACCCCGAAGCCCGCCCCTGGCTGTACGGCATCGCGGCCAACCTGATCGGCAAGCACCGCCGTAAAGAACAACGCTTCTACCAGGCGCTGGCGCGGACCGGCGTCGACGAGGTGGCGGAGAGCTACGCCGACCGGGTCGAGGCGCGGGTGTCGGCGTCGGCGGCGCAGCGCGATCTCGCGGGGGCGCTCGCGGTGTTGTCGCCGGAGGACCGCGAGGTCCTGCTGATGATCGCCTGGGCCGATCTCAGCTACGAGGAAGTGGCGCTCGCGCTCGGCATCCCCATCGGCACGGTCCGCTCGCGGTTGCATCGCGCCAGGAAGAAGACGCGTGCGGCGCTGGGCGGCGTCGATCCGTCGGCCCTCGTCGTGGATGCGGAGGCAGATCATGGATGACCTGAGGATCCTCGCCGAACTGCGCGCGGACGCGCCGACGCCCGACGCCGACCGGCTGCGCGGGCTCCGCCGCCGGGCGACGCGGCGCAGCCCGCGCGGGTTCCTGGTGCTGCCGTCCCTGCTGGCCGCCGCGGCGCTGGCGGTCGCGGTCGTCGTGGTCACGCTGCCCCGGGACGCCCCCGACATCCGGCCGGTGCCGTTCACCGAGGCGATCACGCTGGATTCCGGGACCGTGCTGGAGCAGGCGGCGCAGACCATCGAGAAGCGGCCCGTGGCGCCGGAGCCCCGGCCCGATCAGTGGCAGTACACCAAGACCTTCAATGTTCAGCCCGCGGGCGGCCGGAGCTCGACGTACGAGAGATGGCTGCGCTACGACGGCAAGCAGAGCGCGGGGCGGGACATGGAGGGGAAGTTCCGGGTACAGGATGTTCCGCCGGATCCGGGGGACGACGACCTGTCGCCCCAGGCGTACCGGAAGAAGCTGCTCAAGCTCCCCACCGATCCGGACGAGCTGTTCGCCCATGTCGCGGGTGACCGGCACTGGATCGACAATCCCCGGGAAGAGGGGGTGCCCAAGCGGGTCGAGGCGCCGGACGTGCGCGCGTACCGGATCCTCACGCTGTATCTGAAGCAGCAGGCGGTCATGCCGCCCAAGCTTGAGGCGGCCATCTTCCGCGCGCTGGCGAAGATCCCGGGGGTGCGGATCGAGCAGAACGTCAAGGACGCGACCGGCAGGACGGGGCTCGGCCTGTTCCGGTCGGCGGAGGGCCCGCGCCGCTACCTCATCCTCGATCCGGGCACCTATCGGGTCATGGCCGATCAGACGGTCTGGCTGCAGGACGAGGTGCGCGACGGGAAGGTGCTCGTCAAGAAGGGCGCGATCTTCGCCGACGTGGTGCTGGCGACGGGGATCGTGGACCGGCCCGGCCTTGCGAGGTAGTGACCAGATATGCAATTCTGGTCACTATGCCGCGCCCACTCGTTCCGGACCGGCGGGGGCGCATTCTCGCCGCCGCCCGGCAGCTCATCCTTGACCAGGGCTGGCCCGACACCACCGTCGCCGGCCTCGCCGCCCGCGCCGGGATCGGCAAGGGCGCCGTCTACCTGGAGTTCGCCGACAAGGCCGCGATCCTCGCCGCCGTGCTCAACCGGGACATGCGCGAGCTGACCGCCCAGGTGCACCAGCGGGTGCTGAGCGCGCCCGGCCTGGTCGACCTCCCGGCCGTCTACCGGTTCGCGGTGGAGGCGACGCTCGCGAACCCCCTCATGAGCGCGCTCTACCTGGGGGACGAGGCGGTGCTGGGCGAGCATGTACGCGGCGTGGGCGACGAGCGCTATCTCGACCGGTTCCAATGGCTGGGCGACTACGTCGGCCAGTTGCAGCGGGCCGGGGTCATCGATCCCGCGCTCTCCACGGAGAGCATCGTCCGCGTCCTGGGCATCTTCACGCTGGGCCTGCTCCACGCGCCCGGCGTCCTCGGCGCCATGACCGCCGGGGAGCTGTCGGAGACCGTCGGCCTGTTCGCCGACATGACCGGCCGCGGGCTGGCGAGCGGCCTGCCCGCCGATCCGGCGGCCGCGCGGGCGGCGCAGCTGTCCCTGCTGGCCCGTCTCGACGACCAACTCGGCCGGCTGGAGGAGCCCGCATGACCGGCGTTTTCGACACCTACACCGACCTGACCGTCCTCGGCGGCCCCGTACGGCTGTACCGGGCCGGCGGGTCGGGCCCGCCCGTGCTGCTGCTGCACGGCGGGATGCTGGACACCGCGCAGGGGGTGTGGCGGCACGTCGTCCCCGACCTGGCGCCCGACCACCGGGTGTACCTCATCGACCTGCCCCGCCACGGCGGCAGCCGTCCGTGGCGAGGCGTCCTGGACGAGGCGTTCTACACCCGCTTCCTCGACGACCTGCTCGACGTGCTCAACCTGCCGCGGGTCTCCGTCATCGGGATCTCGCTGGGCGCCGGAATCGCGATCGGGTACGCGCTGAAGCACCCGGACCGCATCGACGCCCTGATCGCCATCGCACCCGGCGGGCTCGGAGCCAGGCGGAAGGCCCAGTTCCTCACCTGGATGGTCACCCGCACGCCCGGCGCGATGCGGCTGAGCAGCCGCTACCTGGCCCGCCGCCCCCGGACGGTACGCGAGTCGATGATCGCCAACCTCACGGCCGGGGCCGCCACCCGCGACTTCGACACCATCCTCGCCCTGGCCACCGAGGAGGCGGCGGCCAAGGCCGAGTACGGCGAGCCCGCGCTGGACGACTGGATGGTACGCGCCTACGGCCCCTTCGCCATGCGCGTGAACTACCTGCCCGACCTGCCGGGACTGACCACGCCCACCCTCTGGGTACGCGGCGACCGGGACTCGCTCGTCGGCCACGCCGAGATGGCCGAGGCCGCCGCGGCGACCCCGGGCAGCCGCCTGGTCACGTTGCCCGGAGCCGGGCACATCGTCACCTACGACCGGCCGGAGGAGTTCAGCCGCCTGGCCCGCGACTTCCTGGCGACCGCGACGAGGTGACGTCGAGGTCGGCGAAGACCAGGGTGATGACCTGGACGTTGGTTCCGACGCGGATCTCGTGGAAGTCTCTGCCGAGCGCCGCCGACCACTCGCGGGCCGTGCTCGAATCGGGAACGATCTCCGCGCCCGGATACAGGTTCTGCCAGCGTGCGCTCCACACGTACCCCTCGCATGCGGGCGAGGGCCATTCCAGGAGCGAGTCGTCCAGGGAGACCCGCCAGATGTGCGGGCCGAGCGCGCTCGACACCCGCGCCTCCACGCAGTACTTGAACAGGTAGCGAAGGCGCACCGGTTCGGTGACCGGGAGATCGATCAGCATCTCGTAGTCGCGCGCGTAGTCGGTGTAGGAGTGGCGCATGAGCCCGGCGTCGAAGATCTCGTCCAGGGCTTCCTGGAGCTTGGTGAGGTCCAAGTCGAGCTCCCGTTCAGGCGTGGTGGTCCTCCTCCACCAGTTCGAGGTCCGTCGGAACCAGGGTCGTGGAGTCGACCAGGCCTCTCAGCAGGTTGTGCAGGAGGTTGTTGTCACAGGGCCGGCCCGTCGCCATGTCGTGGATCAGCGGGAAGGGGAATCCGCTCGCGTCCAGGCGACGGCGTACGGTCTCGACTCTAGCCTCGATCTTGCGCTCGCCCCAGGCCTCGTCCCTGCGGATGTCGGCCAGGTAGTCGGCGGCCTGCCGGTACGTCAGCGGACGCGGGTTCTCCTCGTAGAGCAGGTACCGGCGGCCGAGGATGACGAGCAGGAGGCGTTCGACGTCGTCGAGCGGCCAGATCTTGGGCGGCAGCGTGTCGGCCCGGCGGCGGGGGATCAGGCCCTCGTCGTCGTGGCCGCTCACGTAGAGCTCGACCAGGTGCTCGCGATGGCCGCACCCCTTCACGAACAGCGGCGTGTAGCCGGTGGCGAGCGGGATGGGATCGGTCGTGGCGTGCAGGAACCGCCCGCGCGGCAGCCGGACGAGCTGCTGGCCGGTGTTGCGCAGCCACCACTGCCGCCTGCGGTAGGTGAGCTCGCCGTGCTGGCGGCTCACGTGCAGGTCGTCCTCGCCGACGCCCAGGTCGACCTCCGGCTTGCCGGCCCTGCCGAACCTGACGACCGCGCCGCTCTGCGGGGCGGCCTTCACGCCGCCGGTGACCGTACGGGCGTGCAGCGTGCCGGGACGAACGGGCGCGACGCCACGGGCAAGGCTGTCGGGGAAATGCATCGCTCGTCTCCTTCGGACATCACGGGCACTGGATGTCAGGATCCACCGCCCGCTTCGGGACCGGTCCCGAGCCGCGTTCAGGCCGGGTGCGGCAGCCGGGCGGCGGCGGACGCGGTGAGCCGCCTGGCGAGCTGGCAGAGCTGGTCGGCCGAGCGTGATCCGGTGACGAGGAGGTTGACGGTCTCCGCCGCCCGCCCGTCCTGGTCGTGGTACGTGCGGTAGACCAGCTGGGCCAGGCACGATTCGTCGCCGTCGGCCTCGGGGCGCAGGATCGTGCGGTAGCCGTTCACGATGGTGGCGGAGCCGTTCGCGCTGTTCGGGGGTGGTCCCTGGTCGAAGCGGACGTCGAGCCAGAGCTCGCTGGTCGTGCTCTCCCATCCGCACTGCCAGCTGCCGAACCCGATGTCCGGGTCGTTGGCGTCGATGCCGGGGATGACCTCCAGCGCGGCGGCCGGCAGCAGCGCGCAGGCGTCCTGGTGCGCCAGCGATCGCGCCGGCAGGGTACGGCGGGGCAGCGGCCCGTTGTTCAGCACGGTGACGGCGTTGCCGGTGGCGACATCGGCGATGGCGCACAGCGGCGCCTTACCCGGATCGTCGCGTTTGGCGGTGATGGTGATGTTGATGTCGCTCTCCCCGGCCGGCAGCAGGGTCCGCAGGCACGAGTCGCGCTCGGCGGGTTGTTCCACAATGCCGATCCGGCCCACGGTCCTGGCCTGACCCGGCTGCTCGGCGGCCGGGTCGTGGTTGAAGTCCACCCTGACGTCGACGACGCTGTCGTCGTCCGGGCGCACCAGCACGTCGCATCGGTCGAAGTTGCCGTAGGCCCGGTCGAGCTGGGTGGCGCCGAACCGGCCGAGCGCGACGGGCTCGGTCAGCGCGCACGGATCGACCGTCCGCTGGTCGCCGATCAGGGGCGCGGGCCCGATCGCCTGCGCGCTGCCGTCCCGCTCCGACGGCGGCAGGAGGAAGGACGCGATCCCCGCCAGGGCCGCGACAAGGGCGGCGGCCGCGCCGGTCAGGTACGGGTGGCTTCTGACCGCGCCCATGATGACGCTGTCGGCGCGCGGGTCCGAAGAGAAGCCGGCGGCGCCGTTCGCGCCGGGAGGGAGGACGGCGTCGCCCGCGATCTCCGTGAGCCGGCGCATCACCTCCGCGGCGTCAGGACGGCGGCCGGGCTCCCTGGCGAGCATCGCGCGCAGCACCTCGTCCAGCACCCCGAGGTCGGCCTTCAGCAGGACGCGCCCGCTCGGGCCGCGCTCCGGCGGCGAGCCGGTGACGAGCGCGTGGAGCATCGCGCCGAGGGAGAACACGTCCGAGCCCCGCTCCAGCCGGCCGAGGACGACCTCGGGGGCGGCGTAGTCGGGCGTGTAGCTGATGGCGCTGTTCGGGGTGATCGTCTCGTTCCCGCCGACGCGGTAGGCGGCGCCGAAGTCGGCGAGCTTGACCGTGCCGTCGCCGGTCACCACGACGTTGCCCGGCTTGATGTCGCCGTGGACGATGCCCTCGGCGTGCAGGCACACCAGCGCGTCGGCGACCTGCGCGCCGACGCTCGCGGCGACCTCCGGCGCCACGGCCTGCCGCCCGTTCAGGCTCCCGCCCGACACGTGCTCCATGACCAGCCAGGACGTGGCCCGCCGCCCCCGGCCGACCTGGACCGCGTCGAAGAGCGTGACAATGCGCGGGTGGTTGAAGCGCGCCAGCGCCCGCGCCTCGGCCCGCAGCCGGCTGAACCCGCGCACGCTGTCGTGCCCGCTCAGCATCCGCTTGAGTACGACATCCCGCCCGAGCTGCTCGTCGCGGGCCAGCCAGACCTCGCTGGTCCTACTGCGGATGGGACCGTTGGTGAGCCGATACCGACGGCCGACCGACCTGCCCAGACGCACCGTGGTTCCCTTCGGAGGGGACGGAACACTGCGCACTTTACCGAGCGATGGGCCTGGAGTCAGCGCCTTCGCTCAGGAGATCGGCCCGGCGGCCTCTCTCCACCAGTTCAGCAGCACCGCGCGTTCGAGCGTGTTGAAGGCGAACCCCTGGATCTTCAGCTTCTCGTTGGTCCACGAGAGGTAGGGCCGGCCCGCCCTGCTCTCGCCGCACAGCAGCCGGCCCGCGGTCTTGCCGCCGACCGAGTACGCGTTCTCGCCGACGAAGGTGCGCGACTCGACGTCGCACGAGCCTTTGGCCGGGGCGATCGCCTGGTAGTTCCGCCGCATCGAGGCGGTGTCGGGGAACTGGTAGTAGAAGACGACGCCCGCGCCCGAGGTGGGGCCGCACGCCACCGCCGTCACCTGCGCGCCGGGCACGTTGCTCTTGATCTGCTCCGCCGCCGGCCGCAGGCAGTTGACGCGGGAGGCGGCCGGAACGCGGTCGAGCAGAGCCTTCTCCCGCGCGGTCGGGAAGGGCGGCTTGGCCTGCGTGTTGACCGCCGCGATCACCGTGTCGATGGTGGGGGATCGCGACTCCTCCCACCAGGTGATCAGGGCCTGCGCGTCCTTGCCGGTGGCCCGGCCCATCAGGAGCAGCGGCTCGACGGTCCACTCGACCGTGGGCGTCTCGCCCTTGTAGCAGAGGATCTCGCCGAGGTGGGCGCTCTTGTTGTCGTAGGTGGAGTTGCTCAGGAACTTCGCGGGCTTCTCGTCCGGGCAGAAGGCGTCCGGCGCCTTGGTCCTGCCGACCTGGCCGGTGTGGCTGCGGCGCAGGCCGTCCAGGCTGGCGAAACGGTAGTAGGAGACGTCGTCGGCGCCCTTCTCGTCCGAGGAGCAGTCCATGCCGATGACGACGTCGCGGAACTGGTCGAGCGTCCCGGCCTCCGCCCGCTCGCAGTCCGTCTGGCCGATCAGGCGCATCACCTCCTTCTCCGGCGGGGCGGGGAAGGCCGGTGCCTGCGTCCAGGTGCTCCAGGTCTGCTGGAGTTTGAGCTCGTCGGCGGCGCGGCTCTCCATCGTCGCCATCGTCCGGTGCTTGTCGTCGGTCCACACCAGCCAGGTCACCGCGTTCCGCTCGAAGCACAGCAGCCGGCCCCGGGGAGCGCCGATGCCGGGGTAGCGGTGCTCGGCGCCCGACGCCTTCGAGCAGTCACCCTGCGCACGGGGTACGCCCGCCTGCCGCAGGGTCTGGTCGTAGGCCTGGCCCAGGGCGGAGTCGGAGGCGTACAACCCGATCTGCACGGTCTGTCCCGACGCCCGGCACGACAGCGACGCGGCCGACAGCGGCAGGCCCGCGCCGTCGCCGGCCCGCTCGCACGTCCCGCGCAGCGCGGCGGGCACGCGGGCGAGCGCCGCGGGATCGTCGGACCACGGGCGGATGATCAGCGTGACCACCGTGACGACCACGACGGCGAGAGCGAGCGCCGCCCAGACCAACCTTCGCGGGCGCGCGCGGACGGAGCGGGGAGTATCGGGGCTGGTCAGAGCCGTGGCCAGGGCGCCGCAGGTGTCGTAGCGGGCCCGCGGCTCCTTGGCCATGGCCTTCTGGACCACGCCGTCGACGCCGGGCCAGAGGTCGGGGCGGTGGTCGGTGACCTTCGGCGGCGTCTTGTACAGGTGCGCCCACAGCACCGCCGACGGCTCGCGGTGCGGGAACGGCTTCTCGCCCGTCAGGCATTGGTACAGCACCGCGCCCAGGGCATAGACGTCGGTGCGCCGGTCGATCGGGCCGGACCTGAACTGCTCCGGCGCCGCGTAGTCCATCGTGCCGAGGAACTGCCCCTCGGTCGTGAGGGTGGTGGCCGATTCCATCTTCGCGATGCCGAAGTCGCACAGGTAGACGTGGTCGGCGGTGTCGATGAGGATGTTGCCCGGCTTGATGTCGCGGTGGATCAGGCCGACCTGGTGGGCGGCGTCCAGCGCCGAGGCGACCTGGCCGACGATGTGCCTCGCGCGCGCGAGGTCGAGCCGGCCGCCGGTGCGGATCAGCTCGCCGAGATCGCCGCCGTTGACGTGCCTGAGCACGACGTAGACCGCGCCGTTGACGTCGCCGCTCGCGTACACGGGGACGATGTGCGGATGGTCCAGGCGGGCGGCGGTGGCCACCTCGCGGGTGAACCGCAGGCGGAAGCTCGGGTCCTTCCTGGCCAGGTGCGGGTTCATCACCTTCAGCACCACGTGGCGCGGGAGCGTGAGGTCTTCGGCCAGGTAGACCGAGCTCATCGCGGTCTGGGAGATGATCCGGACAATCCGGTAGCCGGGTAGCTGCCGCATCACCTCGTGCGGTGATGAGAACCAGTCGACCGTGGAGTCCACGCCTGTCCCTCCGAACGCCGGAATCGTGCCGCCCGCGGCCCGCGCCGGCGTGGTGTGGTCTTAGCATCGCGCGTCCGGGACCGGTCCCCGGGCGGTTTCGTCACACCGGGGACCCGTCCCGGCACGCAGGGTGCATCCTGGCCTCGCCGAACCGATGAAAGGGGCTTCCATGCACCGGACGACCATCACCGCCCTGTCCCTCGCCGCCGTCATGGCCGCGGCGTCGTTCGCCACCCCGGCGAGCGCCGCGGCGAAGCCGAACCTGCGCGCCTGCTACGACGGAAAGTGCAAGATCACGATCACGAAGCCGGTGAGCTTCCGCGTGGCCGCCCGCTACCGCCTGTCCCGGGTGTGGGTCTCCAAGGTGTACGCCTTCAATCAGGACATGGTGCGGGTGGAGGGACCCGGTGTCGCCACGACCCTCGGCGAAGGCGGCAGCGGGAGCATCAACAGCCTGAACGTCCGCATCCTGTCCATCACCGGCAGGGGAGCGACGGTCCGCTTCGAAGGCTGACGGCCCGGCGGATCAGTCCCGCTTGTACATCTTAATGATCTTGCCCTTGGCGTCGGCGGCCAGGTACGCGCCGCCGTAGTCGTCGCTGAGGTAGACGAGGATCGCCGGCTGGGGCGGGCCGTTGAACGGCCAGCCCGGCTGGACGATCACGTAACGGGAGGTCGGCTTGTCGATGCCGAGCCGCTTCTCGGCCGTCTTGAACAGGGACGGCAGCGCCTCCCAGTTGAGCGAGCTGAGCCGGACGGTCTTGTCGAGGCTGGACATGGTGCCGCCCGAGCCCTTGTTGACCTCGCCGTCGCGGTAGTCCCAGGTGTCGTAGAGGGACTTCTTCCCGCGCACCGGCGCCTTGGCCGAGGCGAACTGCTCGTGCACCGAGAAGTCGCTGAACACCTTGCTGCCCGAGGCCTTCTCCATGGCGGCGATCACCTGGCGGATGCGGGCGGGGGTGAGCAGGGGGCTGGTGTCGGGGACGGGCGCCTCGGTGACCGGGGGATCGTCGTCGTCGCCGACCATGGCCGAGGCGGACGGCTTGCCGCTCGCCGCGGTGTTCGGCCGGGTGGGGTCGTCCGACGGGCCGGGGGCCAGCCACTGGGGCACCAGGATGACGCCCGCCACCGCGAGCGCCGCCAGGACGACCGCTCCGGCCACGAGCGGTCCCGAGCCGCGCCGGCGCCGGGTGGACTGGGTGGACCAGCCGTGCACGTTCGGGCCGGTGGGCAGGCCGTGGACGGGCTGCTGCGGCGGCGGGTAACCGGGCTGGGGCGGGACGTGCTGGGGCGGGGCGTTCAGGGGCGGGGCGTACGCGGGCGGCGGCGAGGTGTACATGGGCGGGGCCATGGCGGCGTCGGCGAGCATCGCGTCGAGGCGGGCCGGGTCGGGGCGCGTGGCCGGGTCCGGGTTGAGCAGGGCGGTGAGCACCGGGGTCAGCGGCCCGGACCGGCGCGGTGGCGGGACCCGGCCGTCCAGGACGGCGGCAAGCGTCGCCAGCGGCGTGTCCCGGCGCATCGGGTGGGTGCCCTCGACCGCCACGTACAGCAGCATGCCGAGCGACCACAGGTCGGAGGCCGGGTTGCCCTCCTGGCCGCGCAGCCGCTCCGGCGCGATGTACTCGGGCGAGCCCACCAGCTCACCCGTGGCCGTCAGGCCGGGCGAGTCGTACAGGGCGGCGATGCCGAAGTCGGTCAGGACCGGGCTGCCGTCGGTGCGCAGCAGCACGTTGGCGGGCTTGACGTCGCGGTGCAGGATGCCGGCGGTGTGCGCGGCGTGCAGCGCGGCCAGGATCCCGCGGCCCAGCATCGCGGCCTCGGCCGGCGGCATGAGCTCCTTGGCGATGCGGTCCTGGAGCGAGCGGCCGGGCACCAGCTCCATGACGATCCACGGGTGCGGCGTCTCCGGGGTGTCCACGATGTGGTGGATGGTGACCACGTTCGGGTGATGGAGCCTGGCCAGCGCGCGCGCTTCCAGCAGGATCCTGTCGCGCATCATCCGGGCGCGGCCGGGGTCGTCGTCCAGCGGGCCGCTCGGACGGACCTCCTTGAGCGCGACTTCTCGGTGGAGCGCCAGGTCGCGGGCACGCCATACCGTGCCCATGCCGCCGCTGCCGAGCCGGTCAAGCAGCTCGAAACGACCGTCGATCACCTTTTGTCCGGGGGTCACGCGCCAAAGCTTAGGGCCCGTGGCGGTTGTCGCGCGCGGTGACTTCGCCCACCGGGATCGCCGGTGCCGAGAGGAGGCCGCCCGGCGTGGCCGAGGAGTTCGATCGCGCCGCCGGACAGCACTCTGACCAGGGCGCCGGTGGCGAAGAGACGCTCGCCGCGGCCGTACGGGTCGGGGACGAACCGGGTGGCGGTCAGGGCCGGGTCGTCGTGGTAGCCGCGGGCCAGGCCGGGGCCGCCGGCGTACAGGTGGCCGGTCGTGGCGGGGTTCAGGTTCTCGTCGAGTACGCGGACGCGGGTGCCGTCGATCGGCCGGCCGATCAGGATGGTCGCGGCGGCGCCCTGCGAGACCAGGTGGCTGGTGACGAAGGCGGTCATCTCGGCGGCGCCGTACAGGTTGATCAGGGCCGCTCGCGGGTGGGCGCGCACGAACGTACGCGCGTGCGCGGGCGAGAGCACGCCGCCGCGGGTCAGCACCTGACGCAGCCCGGCCAGGTCGGGCAGGCGCTCCTCCACCATCCGGTGGAACGACCACGTGGACAGGAACGCCGTCGTCACCCGTTCCTCGCGCAGCAGCGCGCCCAGCTCGCCCGGCGACGTACACCCCGGCGGCGCGACGACCAGCCGGGCGCCGTTGGCCAGCGCGCCCCAGATCTCGAACGCGGCCGTGTCGCGGGTGACCGGCGAGGCGTGCAGGACGCTCTCCCCGGCGTTCAGGCTGACGTACGCCGGATCGTGCACGAGCCGCGTGATCCCCGCGTGCGGCACCGACACCCGCGGCGCCAGCACGCAGGCCAGGTTGCCGGGCCGGACCGTCGGCAGCGGTCCCGGCGTCACGGGTCCGTCGCCGTCCAGCGTCCGCGCGGTGATCACCAGCTCGGTGCACATCAGCCCGCAGGGCACGTACGCGCCCGCCGCCTTGAGCACCGCCAGCGCGGCCAGCACGAACTCCGCCGACCGGTCCAGCAGCACCCCGACCGGCGCCTCCGGCCGCACGCCCCGCGCGATCAGCCGCCTGGCCAGGCGCTGCGCCCGGCTGTTCAGCTCGCCGTAGGTGAGCGCGGCGCCGTCGCCGACGACCGCGACCCGGTCCGGCCCCGCCAGGGCATGAGCGGCGACGAGCTCGTGGACGGGTGTGTACATGTCGGGACTCCATGAGGTCGGCCGGACCTCACGAAAGCACCGCCCGGCCGCCCTGTCCTTGTCAAAGTACGCGCCCCGCCGGAGATGATGTGCCTCATGCGTACTCAAGTAGGGATCATCGGCGCGGGGCCCGCCGGGCTGTTGTTGTCCCATCTGCTCCACCTGCGCGGCATCTCCTCGGTGGTGCTGGAGCGCCGCTCGCGCGAGTACGTCGAGCGCCGCGTCCGCGCCGGCGTCCTGGAGCAGGGCACGGTCGACACGCTGGTCGCGGCCGGGGTGGGCGAGCGGCTGCTGCGCGAGGGCCTGCCGCACGAGGGCATCGAGCTGAGGTACGGCGGCGCCGCCCACCGCATCCCCTTCGAGAAGCTGGTCCCGGGCCGGCGGATCACCGTCTACGGCCAGCAGGAGGTGGTCAAGGACCTGATCGCGGCCAGGCTCGAAGCGGGCGGCGACCTGCGCTTCGAGGTGGACGACGTGGAGCTGCACGACCTGGCGGGCGCGCCGTACGTGACGTTCGGCGGCGAGCGGCTCGACTGCGAGGTGATCGCCGGCTGCGACGGCTTCCACGGGGTGTCCAGGCCGTCGATCCCGGAGGGCGTGCTGACGGTGTTCGAGCGCGAGTACCCCTTCGCCTGGCTCGGCGTCCTGGCCCGGGTACGCCCCTCGGCCGAAGAGCTGATCTACGCCAGGAACGAGCGCGGCTTCGCCCTGCACAGCATGCGCTCGCCCGAGGTCAGCCGCTTCTACCTCCAGGTGCCGCCCGACGCCGACCTCGCCGACTGGCCGGACGAGCGCGTCTGGGCCGAGCTGAAGGCCCGCCTGGAGACGGTCCCCGGCTTCACGCTGGAGACGGGCGAGATCCTGGAGAAGGGCGTCACGCCCATGCGCGGCTTCGTCGCCGAGCCCATGCAGTACGGCCGGCTGTACCTGGCCGGAGACTCCGCCCACATCGTCCCGCCCACCGGCGCCAAGGGACTCAACCTGGCCGTGGCCGACGTCAACGTCCTCACCGAGGCGCTGGCCGCCTTCTTCGCCACCGGCTCCGCCGAACTGCTCGACGGCTACTCGGCGGCGTGCCTGCGGCGGGTGTGGCGGGCGCAGCACTTCTCCTGGTGGATGACGACGCTGCTGCACACCTTCGACGACGAGGACGCCTACGCCCGCCGCCTGCAGCTGTCCTACCTGGACTACGTGACCTCGTCGGCGGCCGCCGCGACGACGCTGGCCGAGAACTACGTGGGACTCAGCTGAACAGCCCGTGACAGTGGTGGGCCAGGAACGAGGTCAGGCCGGGCACGGCCACCAGCGCGGCGGGGCCCGCCAGCAGCCCGGCGACCGCCAGCAGCCCGGACAGGCGCTCACGGCGTTCCAGCGGTTTGTGCGGGTGGAGCATGCGGCGGACCCTGGTCAGGGCCGTCTCGCCGCCGGCGGCCAGCGCGAAGGCGGGCACGCGGCCGGTCGCCAGGCCCACCAGCGCGGCGGCGATGTGGATGCGGTGGTGCCGCCTGGCCGCCATGTCGTCGGCCAGCAGCTCGACCAGCCTGGCCAGCTCCGCCCGCGCCCGCTCGAACAGCGGCACCCGCGGGAAGGCCCGGGTGAGGATCTCGGCCCCGGCCAGCACGAGGTGGTGGCGCCCGCGCAGGTGGGCGTGCTCGTGGGCGAGGACGGCGGCCACCTGGTCGGGGGTCAGCGACTCCAGGGCGCCGGTGGTGATGACGGTCTGGGCGCGGCGGCCGGGCAGGCAGTAGGCGACGCGCTCGGCGTGCTCGACCACGACCGCGCCGAGGTCGCCGTCGGGCCGGCCGAGCAGGGCGAGCATCTCGGCATGGCGGCGGCGCTCGCGGCGGGTGCGCAGCACCACGTCGGCGACCGAGTAGGCGAGCCTGGCCACGATGAGGGCGGCGCCGGCCAGCCCGGCGCGCACCCCGGTCAGCGAGAGGTCGGGCAGTTCCGTACAGGCCTCGAAGAAGCGGGCCAGGCCGTGGCCGATCAGGTCGGTGGGCACCGCCAGGGAGATCGCGGCCAGCAGCGCGGCGGCGACGGCGGAGAAGCCGGCCGCCTGCCACATGCCGATCGCCAGCCGGGGCGCCCTGGACGTCCACGACGCCCGGCCGAGCAGGCGCGGCAGCAGCACGGCCGCCACGACCGCGTAAAGAGCGAGGAAGAGCGGGACGATCACTGCTTGCGGCCTCCGGGCGGGAAGACCTGCAGCGCCGCCTCCAGCGCGGTGGCCTCCTCGGGGGTCAGCCGCTCCAGGAAGTGCACCAGCGTCGCGGCCTGGTTGCCGCTCGCGGCCAGGGAGTCGCGCATCAGCTCGGCGGTGTAGGCCTCCTTGGAGGCGACCGGCTCGTAGACGTAGGCGCGGCCGACCGGCTTGCGCTTGAGCAGGCCCTTGGTGTGGAGCTTGTCCATCACCGTCATCACCGTGGTGTAGGCGATCTCCCTGTCCTTGCGGAGGTCTTCGAGCACGTCACGCACCGCCGCGGGCTTGTGGTAAGCCCACATCCTGTCCATGATCGTGGACTCGAGTTCTCCCAGGCCGCGCTTCATGGGCTCATGCTACCGAGTTCAGTGGGGCACGACCCCGGCCGCCAGGACCCTGCGGTAGGCGGCCACGCGGTCCTCGACGCTGTCCAGGCAGCAGCTTGAGCACTTCACCGCCTCGGCCGAGGTGTAGTAGAGACAGCATGTGCGCCGGAGGTAGAACAGGCCTTCGCGCTCGCCCTCGCGCAGCCGTACCACCTCGCCGAGGGGGTCCAGCACCGGTGCCGCGGCGAGGAAGCGCAGGTAGGCGGCGTGCAGGACGTCCACGTCGGCCCCGAGGCGGCTGGCGATGCAGAAGGCGGCGGCGCAGCCGTGCGCCACGCCGCCGTTGAGCTGGCGCAGCCCGGCCCTGGTCCGTGTCCGCATGGCGCGGGCCAGCGGCAGCAGGTGCTCGTTCAGCACCCACGAGACGAGCGTGTCCAGCGAACCCGGGCGCACCTCCGGCTCGCGCAGCGCCACCGCCTCGAAGCCGTGGTGCGGCGACAGGCGGATCGCCACGTTCGGCGGGCGCATGTCCACCAGCACGTCCTCCAGGGCCCAGGCCAGCAGCGCGGAGGCGGTGACGGTGCCGGAGTAGACGGCCATGACGGTCAGCGCGGTCGCGTGCTCCGACACCTGCCCGCTGGCCGTCCGCTCGGCCTCCAGGACCTGGCCGAGCTCGTCGGAGCCGGGATCGAGGAGGCGGTCGCAGGCCAGCCAGCCCTCCCCGGTCAGCCCGGTCTCCAGCCGGTACCTGTCTCCGAAGGACGCCAGGCGGTCGAACACGTCTCTCACCGCACACCTACTGTCTGGAGGGCCCGTCCTTCAGGGAAGCCGGAACGGTCGGACACGGTGGTCTCCCGGTTTTGCCGACGGTGGTCACGTGGGTGGGAAGGTGTCTTCCAGGCCGGGGAGGACCTCAATGGAGCAACTCCTGCGTGTAGGGGTGGGCGGGTGCGGCGGCCAGTTCCGCCGCCGGGCCGTGCTCGACGATCTCGCCGGAGCGCAGCACGACGATCCTGTCGCACGCCTGGACGGCCTCGCCCAGGTCGTGCGTGACGAAGACGACGGCGAGGCCGCGTCCCGAGGCCAGGGAGCGCAGCGTCGTCGCGATCCCGGCCCTGGTCGAGACGTCGAGCATCGAGGTGGCCTCGTCGGCGATGAGCAGTACGGGCTCGCCGGCCAGCGCGCGGGCGATGGAGACGCGCTGGCGCTGGCCGCCGGAGAGCTGACCGGGGAAGCGGCGCAGGAACTCCCGGTCGCACGGCAGCCCGGCCGCCTCCAGCGCGGCCAGCACCTTCTTCTCCCGGTCGCCCGGCGTGCCCGAGACCACGAGGGGCTCGGCCACCAGGGCGCCCACCCGCATGCCGGGGTGCAGGGAGTCGTAGGGGTCCTGGTGCACGAAGCCGATGCGCCGCTGCAGGAGCCGCAGCGCCTTGCCGCGCCGGCCGGTCAGCTCCTCGCCGTCCACCACGACCCGGCCCGCCGTCGGCTTGATCAGGCCGAGGGCGATCCTGGCCAGCGTGGACTTGCCAGAGCCGCTCTCCCCGACCAGGCCGACGATCTCGCCTGAGCGCACCTCCAGATCCACGCCCTTGAGCGCCTGGACGCCGCGGCGCCGGTAGACATGGCTGATGCCGGTGAGGGTGGCGGCGGCCGTACCGGCTGAGGGGGTGGAACGCGGCACGGCGGGATAGACGGGCGAGCCGGGGTGGTGGCAGGCGAGGCCGTCCACGAGCGGCGGTTCCACGTCGTGGCAGGGGTCGAGCGCGAGCGGGCAGCGCGGCGCGAACCGGCAGCCCGCCTGGGCCTGGCCGAGCGGGGGCGCGGAACCGGGCACGCTGCCCCAGGGGATCGAGCGGTCGGTGGCGGGGGTGGCCGTGAGCAGGCCGAGCGTGTAGGGGTGGCGCGACGGCGCGCCTTTGGGACGGATCTCGGCCAGACGGCCCGCGTACATGACCGCCACCCGGTCGGCGTGCGGAGCCAGCGCGGCCAGGTCGTGCGAGACGATCAGCATGCCGATGCCGAGCGAGGCCAGCAGTGCGAGCACCTGGCGTTGCACGATCGCGTCGAGCCCGGTGGTGGGCTCGTCGGCGACCAGCAGCGACGGCTCGCCGGCCAGCGCCAGCGCGATCGCCACCCGCTGCCGCTGCCCGCCGGACAGCTCGTGCGGGTGGCAGGTGAGGTGCTCGGCGCCGAGCCCGACGCGGTCGAGCAGCTCGCCCGGCCGCGCGCGGCCGCCGTGCAGCGCGAGCATCTCCTCGATCTGCGCGCCGACCCTGTGGACCGGGCTGAGCCCGGTCATCGCGCCCTGGGGCACGATCGCGATCTTCCGCCCCCGCACCCCCGCCCAGTCGGTACGGCGGGCGAGGTCGTCCTCCCCGAGCATGGCGGAGCCGGTCACCTCCGCCGAGCCGGGCAGCAGCCCGAGCAGCGCTCTGGCCAGCGAGGTCTTGCCGCAGCCGCTCTCACCCACGAGCGCCACGATCTCGCCGTCGCCGACGTCCAGGCTGACCCGGTCGACCGCGGGCAGCCCGTCGTAGTGGACCGACATCCCGGTGATGGAGAGCATCAGGCGGGCACCTCCTTCAACGCCGGGTTGAGCCGTTCTTCGACCGCGGTGCCGATCAGCGCCAGCGCCAGCACGCTCAGCGTGATCGCCAGGCCGGGCGGCAGCGCCCACCACACCCACGCCTCGGACAGGAAGACGCCGTTGACCTGCACCCAGTACAGGGTGGTGCCCCAGCTCGGCGCGGTGGGGTCGCCCAGGCCGAGGAAGGACAGCGTGGCGTCGTAGAGGATGGCCCGCATGGCGGCGCGGACGAACACCGGGATGAGCAGCGGCCCGATCAGGTAGGAGCCGTGCCGCAGCAGCAGCCACCAGCGTGGCGCGCCCATCGCCCGCGCGACCTCCAGGTGGCCGCGCGACCACGCGGTCAGCATCCCGGCGCGCAGCACCCGGGCCGGAACCGGCCACATGAGCACGACCAGGATGGCCACCCTGATCCCGAACGACTGCCCGAGGAAGGCGGCGGCCAGGATGAACAGGATCAGCTCCGGCAGGATGAGCATCACGTCGATCGAGCGCATGATCAGCGAGGACAGCCATCTGGGCCCGATGGCGGCGGCGCCGCCGATGACCGCGGCCAGCGCGGTGACCACGAGCGCCACCAGGAAGCCGAGGCCGAGCGAGGTCGCCGCGCCGACGAGCAACTGGTCGAGGAGGCTGCGGCCGAGGTCGTCGGCGCCCAGCGGCAGCCCGGGGCCGGGCGGGGCGTAGGGCTCGCCGATCCGGGCGGTGCCCGCGGAATCGGGCAGGAGCAGGCCGTAGACGGCGGCGGCGGTGATGACGGCCAGCAGCGCGAGGCCGACGCGCCCCTGCCCGCCGAGCGCCCTCATTGCCGGGCCCGCGGGTCGAGCAGCGGGTAGGTGGCGTCGGCGATCGCGTTCATCGCCACCACCATGAGCGTCAGCACGAGGAAGGCGCCCTGCATCAGCGGGTAGTCGCGGGCCGAGATCGCGCCGAACGTGAGCCGCCCGAGCCCGGGGTAGGCGAAGACGGTCTCGATGACGATCGAGCCGCCGGCCAGGAAGCCGATCTCCATGAGCACGATGGTGTGCACGGGCAGCAGCGCCGGCCGCAGCGCGTGCCTGCGCACCAGCCTGCCGTACGGCACGCCGCGCGCGTGGGCGTGCTGGACCGGCTCGCTGGTCAGCACGGCCAGCATCGAGGAGCGGGTGTAGAGGAAGAAGTAGCCGAGTCCGGTCACCACCAGCGTGGTCACCGGCAGCACCAGGTGGGCCAGGGTGCCGGCGCCGTAGGTGGGCAGCACGTTCAGCTGGACTCCGAACACGACGATGAGCAGCATGCCGAGCCAGAACGCCGGCAGCGAGTCGAGCACGATCGCGGTGCCGAGCAGCCCGGCGCCGCCGCCCCTGCGCCTGCGCAGCGCGCCGAGCACGCCGAGCGCGACGCCCAGGACGCAGGTGATGACGATGCTGGTGCCGACCAGCAGCAGCGTCCAGGGCAGGGCCTCGCCGATGGCCTCGGCCACCGGCCGGCCGTCCGAGAGGGAGGTGCCGAGGTCCAGGGTGAAGACGCCGGTCACGTAGTCGGCGAACTGCTCGGGGAGGGGGCGGCCGAAGCCGTACTCCTGGGCGATCTGGGCGCGTTCCGCCTCGGTCAGCCTGGACAGCGCCTCGGGGCTGCCGAAGAGCTTCATCGGCCCGCCCGGCAGCGCCCTCGGCAGCAGGAAGTTGAGCAGCAGCGCGATCACGACGACCGCGCCGTACTCCAGGAGCCGCCTCATCCGACGAACGAGCCGCTGTGCAGGACGCCAAGGCCGTTCTGCCAGGTCCAGCCGGCGTAGGCGTCCTTGCGGTAGGCGTAGGCGCCGTTGCGGTAGTAGAGGGTGAGGAAGGGGAGCTGCTCGGCGATCTTCTGTTGGAGCCCGGCCGCGGCGGCGGCCCGCTTCTCCGGCGTGGTCGTGGCCTTCAGCTCGTCGATGGCCTTGTCGACCCCGGCGTCGGAGAAGCCGCCGATGTTGAGGTTGCCGTCCTCCGGGTCGCTGTCGAAGAGCGAGACGATCTGGCTGCTGGTCTGCATGACCGGCGCCGACCAGCCCCACATGGTCAGGTCGTAGTTGCGGCCCTTCTTGACGTCGTAGTCGGGCCAGACCTTGGTGTCGAGCGAGTCCGGGTCGAGCGAGGTCACCTTGATCTCGACGCCGACGTTCTTGAGCATGTCGCGGATCAGCTCGGCGCTGCGCAGCCGGTCGGTGGAGGTGCTCTGGACGAGCAGTTCGTAGCTCATGGGCTTGCCGTCCAGGGTCCTGACGCCGCCGGGGCCCGGCTTCGCGCCCAGGGCGTCGAGTTCGCGCTTGGCGGCCTCGACGTCGAACAGCGGGGGCAGGGCCGGGCCGCCGACCGGGGACTCGGGGTGGACGAAGCCGGGGTTGCCCGGTGTGCCCTGGCCGAGGAGCGCGGTCTTGACCAGGTCGCGCACGTCGACGGCCTTGGCGAGGGCGCGCCGTACCTCGGCCCGGTCGAAGGGCGGGCGGGTGGTGTTGAACTGCAGCATCGTGGAGGCGAACTCGGTGCCCTCGGCGATGCCGATGTTCGGCTGGCTCTGCAGGGCGGCGCGCTGCTGCGGTGGCACGTTCCTGACCGACAGGGCGACCTCGCCGGTGCGCAGGGCGGCGAACTGGGTGGTCTCCTGCGGGATCACGTTGACCTTGACGGTGTCGACCTTGGGCTTGCCGCCGAAGTAGCCGGGGTTGGCGGTGAGCGTGTAGCCGCGTTCCTTGTCGTAGGCGGTCAGCCGGAACGGGCCGGTGCCGATCGCCTTGTCGGTGCCCGCCTCGTTGACCTTGGTCACCGACTCCCACAGGTGCTGGGGGAGCACGGCCATGTCGGAAAGGATGCGCAGGGGGAACTCGGGGTCGGCGGCGTCGAGCGTCATCGTGACCGCGTCGCCGTCCGCCTTGACCGTGCGGATCGGGCGCACGTCGATCGCGGAGTCGCCGGAGAGGTTCTTGCGGTAGAACTCCACGCTGAACACCACGTCGGCGGCGGTGAACGGCCGGCCGTCCTGCCAGGTGACGCCGGTGCGCAGCGGCAGCCTGAACACCTTGTTGTCGGTGGTCTCGACCGCGGTGGCCAGGGAGGGCGCCACGGTCTCGCCCTTCTGGACCAGCAGGGTGTCGAAGATGAGCTTGACCAGGTTGTCGCCCGGGTAGCCGCTCTCGTTGGTGAAGGGGGTGAGGGTGCCCTCGTCGGAGGAGATCGCGATGGTCACGGTCTTGGCCGCCTGGGCGGCGGGTCGTTGGGCCGGTGCGCCGCTGCACGCGGCCAGCGTCGCTACCAGGGCGAACACGAGAACGGCAGAGTATTTCACGGAACCTCCGGGGGGTATGCGAGGTCGTGGGGAGCACTCTAGCCAGGAAATCCGATGATGAGTAGTAGTGACCGGCTTCTTTCCCGCTCAGCGGCTGACGCCCTCCGACGTCGGCCGGAGGAGGTCGAGGTCGGCGCGGCGGGGCAGCGACTCCCAGTCGCCCTGCGAGGTCACCGCGAAGGCGCCCGCGGCGCAGGCGGTGCGCAGCCGCCGGTCCGGGTCGGCCCCGGCCAGCCAGTCGGCCAGCCAGCCGGCCGCGAAGGCGTCGCCCGCCCCCACGGGGTCGACCTCGGTCACCTTGTACGGCTCCGCGTGCCGTACCTGGTCGTCGGACAGCTCCATCGCCCCCCGCGCCCCGAACTTGAGCAGCACGTGGCGCGGCCCCAGGGCCTTGGCCAGCGCGACGGGATCGGCGGGATCGTGGGTGTCGGCGATCAGCCGCGCCTCGTCCTCGGTCGCGAACACCACGTCCACGTCGGCGATCACCGAGCGCAGCCACGCGCCGGCCTCCTCGCGCGTCCACAGCGCCCTGCGGTAGTTGACGTCGAGCGAGACGAGGACGCCGGCCGCGCGGGCGGCGTCGATGGCGTGCCGCACCGCCGCCCTGGCCGAGGGGGAGAGGGCGGGGGTGATGGCGGAGACGTGCAGGACACGGGCGCCGGCGATGAGCGCGGGGTCGAGGTCGGCGGGGGACAGGCGGGAGCCGGCGCTGTCCTTGCGGTAGTAGCGCACGTCGATGAGGTCGGCGGTGCGCCTGCCCTTGATCATCAGGCCGGTGGGCGCGTCCGGGTCGGGGATCGCGCGGACGTCCACGCGCTCGGCGCGCAGCGTCGAGGCGATCAGCTCGCCGAACTCGTCGTCGCCGACCCGGCCGACCCAGGTGACGTCGTGGCCGAGCCGGCTGACGCCGATGGCCACGTTCGACTCGGCGCCGCCCAGGCCGAGGTCGAAGTCGCGGGCGAAACGCAGGGGGCCGGTCCGCCTGGCGGCGAACAGGGCCATGGTCTCGCCGAACGTCACCAGGTCGGTCATCGTGTGGACCCCAGCTTTCTCGAGATGCGCGCGGCGGCCTCGGCCACCATCGGGCCCAGTTCCCGCACCCGCGCGGCGGTGATGCGCGAGGTGAGGCCGGAGACCGAGATGGCGGCGCTGACCGTGTCGGTGTGGTTGAAGATGGGCGCGCCGACGCAGCGCACCTCGGGTTCGTTCTCGCGGTCGTCGACGGCGTAGCCGCGCTGCCTGACGCGGGTGAGCTCGCGGCGCAGCCGTTCGTGGTCGGTGATCGTGTGCTTGGTCATCGCGGGCAGGTCGTCGGGGATGGCCGATTCCGGCTGCCAGGCGAGGATGGCCTTGCCGACGGCCGTGGAGTGCAGCGGGCCGCGGCTGCCGATGCGCGAGGCCATGCGGACGGTGGCCTGGTTCTCGACCTTGTCGATGTAGACGACGTGGGGCGGGTCGTAGACGACCAGGTGGACGGTCTCGCGTACCTCGGCGACCAGGCGGTGCGACTCCTCGGCGGCGACCGCGCGCAGGTCGAGGGTGGCCAGGTAGGCCTGGCCGAGCTGGAGCGTGCCGTGGCCGAGCCGGTAGGCGCCGGTCTTCCTGTCGCGTTCCAGCAGGCGGGCCTCGATGAGCGGGGTGGCCAGGCGCAGCACGGTGCTCTTGGACAGGCCGACCGCCTCGGCGAGCTGGGTGAGCGTCAGTCCGCTGTGGGCGCGCACGTGGTCGAGGACCAGGAGCGCGCGGCGCAGGGAGGCGGACTGGTTGCGGTCGGGCACGATCGCCAAATTACGGCGAAGCATGCGTTGATGTCACATTCTGCAGCACCTCGTTGTGCATTGCACAACAAGTCGTGACAAGTCTTTTCGACTTAGGGCGAGCTTCCTAGTGTCGGCGCCAAGGAGGCAATAGTGAAGTTTCTTTACTGTGCCGCGGCCCTCTTGGCGCTTGCGGCCTGCGCGCCCTCCACCGCCCCGACCACGGGCGGCGGCGACGAGAAGACCGGAACGCTGAACGTGTGGCTCTACGACGAGCCCAACCGCGCTCCGAAGGACAAGGTCATCCAGGAGGCGATCAAGGAGTTCACCGCGTCACACGCCGACGTCAAGGTCCAGGTCAGCTGGGTCCCGACCACCCCCGCGCGCCACGAGAAGTTCAAGGGCGCCTTCAACGACCCGGCCAGCGCCCCCGACGTGGCCGAATACGGCAACACCGACCTGGCCGAGTACGCCGCCGCCGGCGGCTTCGCCGAACTCGACCTGACCGGCGAGGACCTGGGCGCCGACCTGGTGAAGTCCGCGACGGTCGACGGCAAGGCGTACGGGCTGCCGTGGTTCATCGGCATCCGCGCCCTCTACTACCGCACCGACGTCTTCGACGAGCTGAAGCTCAAGCCGCCGACGACGATCGCGGAGCTCACCGAGACCGCGCGCACGATCCGGGCCAAGAAGCCCGACCTGTACGGCATAGCCGTCGGCGGCGAGTACACCTTCGGCGCCCTGCCCTTCGTCTGGGACGCCGGCGGCGACATCACCACGCTCGACAGCCCCGAGTCCCGCAAGGGCGTCAAGGCCTACACCGACCTGCTGTCCGACGACATCTGCCCGGCCCAGGCCTGCGCCTCGCTGACCGGCGGCAAGACCGTCGAGCTGTTCGCCAGCGGCAAGGCCGCCATGGGCATCCTGGGCAACTTCAGCCGCTCGGCCGTGGACGCGGGCGCGGCGGCGGGCAAGTACAAGGTCATCCCGCTGCCCGGCGCGGCCCCCGGCTCGATCGCCCCGGCCTTCGCCGGCGGCAACAACCTGGGCGTGATGAAGAACGCCAAGCACCGCACGCTGGCCAACGACTTCGTCAAGCTGCTCGGCGGCAAGGCGTACCAGGCCAAGATGTACGAGGCCATGGGCAACCTGCCCACGCTGACCGGCGTACGGGAGGAGCTGGCGGCCAAGGACCCGTTCCTGAAGCCGTTCCTCGACACGGTGGCCAAGGGCACCAAGTTCGTGCCGATCGACCCGGCCTGGGTGAAGATCGACAACGGCAAGGTCATCCCGACGATGCTGCAGAAGGTCGCCACCAAGCAGGCGACCGTCG